>NZ_BAAGQN010000018.1:157592-217735 GCF_054783455.1 Simplicispira piscis | reverse complement strand
CATCAAAATGGCCCACGCACTCGGTGCACTTGGAGGGGTCGATTTCGTAGATTTTCTCGCCCAGGTAAATGGCCTGGTTCGGGCACTCCGGCTCGCAGACATCACAGTTGATGCATTCGTCGGTGATCATCAAGGCCATTGCACACTCCGCAGAATCGGGCCGTGCACCATGCACGCCAGCAATGCACCGGCCGACCCCAAGCCGCCATTATCCTGCGTGCGCTGGAGCCACCAGCACCAGTAGGGTGGTTTGCCGCTATGCTGCAGCGGCTCTACACCGCAGAAAGCCACCGATGCAAGCTCCCACTGCCCTGCACGAACTGCCCGCCCACGCCCTGCTCCAGGCCTATCGCCAGCGTACGCTCTCGCCCGTCGAAGTGGTGCAGGCCGTGCTCGATCGCATCGATCGCTGGGAACCGGACCTGCACGCCACCTGGCTGCTGCGCCCCGAAGCCGCACTGGCCCAGGCACGTGCCTCCGAAGCCCGCTGGCTGCGCGGTGCGCCCCAAGGCCTGCTCGATGGCGTGCCCTGCACGCTCAAGGACAACATTGCAACCTGCGGCGACCCCACTCCCTTGGGCACGGCCGCCGTCGATCTGGTACCCGCCCCCGCCGATGCCCCCCCTGCAGCCCGCCTGCGCGAGGCCGGGGCAGTGCTGGTGGCCAAAACCACCATGCCGGACTACGGCATGCTGTCGTCGGGCCTGTCGAGTTTTCATGCGCTGGCGCGCAACCCCTGGAGCCTGGACAAGGGGCCAGGCGGATCGAGCGCCGGAGCTGGCGCAGCCGCAGCCGCTGGCTATGGTCCGCTGCATGTGGGCACCGACATTGGCGGATCGCTGCGCCTGCCCGCGGCCTGGTGCGGCATCTTCACGCTCAAACCCAGCCTGGGCCGCATTCCCATCGACCCGCCCTACACCGGGCGGGCGGCCGGTCCCATGACGCGCAGCGTGCACGATGCCGCACTCATGATGCAGGTACTCAGCCAGCCCGATGTGCGCGACTGCATGGCGCTGCCGCCGCAGTCATTGGACTGGCAGGATTTCGAGCGTGGGCCCGAGCATGTGCGCGGCTTGCGCATTGGCCTATTGCTCGATGCCGGATGCGGCCTGGCCGTGGAGCCCGAAGTGCGCGCCGCCGTGGAACATGCCGCCGCCCTGCTCGAAGACGCAGGCGCCCAGGTGGCTCCCATGCCGCCTTTCATGACACAAACCATGCTCGACGGCATGGACCGCTTCTGGCGCATGCGCTCACACTTGGACATGGCCAGCCTGCCTGCCGAACGCAAAGCCCAGGTGCTGCCCTTCATCCGCGCCTGGGCTGACAGCGTTGCCGATATGCCGGGCACCGCCGTGTTCCACGCCAACCAGCAGTTCCACGCCACGCGCGTGGCCACGGTGCGCGCCTGCGCTGCGTTCGACTATGTGATTTCCCCCGTGGCACCCATGCCCGCCTTTGCCGCCGAGCTGCCCTCGCCCACCAACGACCCGCTGCGCCCGCTGGAGCACATTGGTTTTACGGTGCCGTACAACATGTCCGAGCAGCCCGCTGCCTCGGTGAACTGCGGCTACACCGCCAGCGGTCTGCCCATAGGCCTGCAAATCGCCGGACAGCGTTTTGACGACCTGGGCGTGCTGCGCCTGGCCCGGGCCTTCGAGCACCTGCGCAGCGCCCAGCGGCCCTGGCCCGATCCCCCGGCGGGCTAACCGCGGAGAATCATCCCAGCCCCCTGCTTAGTCAGCGATGCTCAGCATCGGCAAATCGAGTGCCTTGCCATTGAGCTGCAGCTTGCCGCTCTCCATGCGCACAGCGCTTGTCAGGTGGTCGGCCTCCTGCTGGACAAAGCCCTGCATCTCCGCCATGCCCACCATGGAGTCCATCTGCTCAGCCGGCATGTCCTTTTGCCCCATGGCCTGGGCGATACGAGGTAACCAGGCCTTGGGCAGGCGCATCCCAGCGTGCAGCACGCTGGCCTTGAGCAGCGCCGGGCCCCAGCCCCGTTCCTGGACCTCCTCGGCGGTGGGTGCAGTCTGGATTTGTGCGCCGTATTCCAGCGTCGCCTGCTGGCCCTCCAGCGTGGCCGAGAGCTTGACAGCGTAAGCCGGCAGCGCAGCCACCAGCAAAGGCGCTGCGTCCTTCCACAGGGTTTCGACTTCGGGGCCTTCCAGCAGCATCGCCTGTGCGGGGTCGGTGCGGTACGCCGCCAGCAAGGCCTTCTGGAAGAGCTTGACCGCTTCGACGTCGATGCGGCTGACGGTTTCCTCCAAACCGACCGCCTCAAACACCAGAGGGCCAGCGGATCCCTGGGTCTGCGCCTTGGTCGTCCAGCCCAGGGTATTGCCCGTGCGCTCGATGACGGCGGAATAGCGCAGGTCTTGCAAGGCCAGCAGCGTTTGCGCGGGGGCCTCGCCTTGCGTGCGGGTCAGCACGATTTTGTCGAACCGGCCCTTGCCAGAACCTGGGGCCAGCAGCCACAGGCCCTCCTCGAACTGCATGTCGAAATCGCCACCCATGCCCTGCAAGGCCATGGTGAAGCGTTCAACCGGGCCTGATGGCATGCTGGCCGGGCTGTCGTCGCCTTCATCTTCTTTATCGTCCGCGTGGGGAGTCTGCACCCCGCTCAGGGCCATCTCGGGCCACTGGAAGCTGCCGCTCACCTTGTGGCGCGCCGCATCAATGCTCATCTGGTAGTCAAGCGCCTGCCAATACACCCGCTGATCGCCCTCGCCCAATTCACCAGAGGGCAAAGCAAAGCGGATGTCATGTCCACCCATCAGGCGGTGCACCGTCGTCAGCGTGGGTGGGCTCACCTTGGCCAGCACCTGGCGCGCGTTCTCATCGAGTCCTTCCACGGTAAAGTGCGACTCGACCACCGCCGCCGCCAGGCGTGCACCCGCCAGTGGGCCGTGGCGCAAGGTGCTGTCCACCGCGATGCGGATCGGCGGGGGCGCTGGGGCATCGTCGGCGTCCAACGCTGCGGGCGGGCTCCACTGCAGCACCAGCTTGGCGTGCGAAGCCCAGAAACCGCGTTCGTACTGGTGCGACACCACCGCCTGCGGGCCGAGGAAACCCTTGGCTTCTTCCAGCGTCTCCTCATACTGCTTGCGGGCAGATTCGCCCATGTACCAGGTTGCTCCCCCATAGGCTGCCAGGGCTACGACCACGGCTGCGCCAACGATATTCTTCTTGCTCATAGGTTTTTTGGGTTCCATGTGACATCCACCGTTGCGGTGGAAGCGGGCGAGAATACCAGCGCCATCGGCTGCTCAGACACCCACAGCACAAGCCAATTGCAAGCAGATGTGAGTGTCCCAGAACACACCCGCAGGGCGGGCCTGCACTTCCCAGGGCGGTGCGCCATGCGCCCCGAGAAAATAGTGGTCAAAATAGCTTCTAACGCTTACCCATCAAGCGTAAGCAGCTATTGTTTTTGAAAATTCATCAACGATCGACGGTCGCCAGGCGCACAGCCAAGCCCAGAAACACCAGCCCCGCAACGCGGTTAAGCACCGTCTGTGCCCGCGCCGAGCGCTGCAACAACGTGCCAAAGACCCCCGAAAAACAGGCGATCGCCCCAAACACCAGCAAGGTGGCCACCATGAACACCACGCCCAGCAGCATCAACTGCAACGCCACACCCCCGCGCGCAGGGTCGGCAAACTGCGGCAAAAAGGCCAGAAAAAACACCAACACCTTGGGATTGGTCAAGTTCATCACCATGCCGCGCCCCACCATGCGCCCCAGGCTGGGGCCTTGGGCCACCGGCGCGTCGACCGGCACTTCAGAGGACACGGCCGGCGGTGCACGCAGCGCCTGCCAGGCCAGATAGGCCAGATAGGCCGCGCCGCAGAACTTGAGCACCGTAAACGCCACCGCCGAGGCCGCAAACACCGCCGCCAGCCCCAAAGCCACGGCCGCCGTGTGCACCACCAGCCCCGCGCACAGGCCCACCACTACGGCCATGCCCGCGCGCCAGCCCCGCTGGGCCGACTGCAGCAGCACAAAAATGTTGTCCGGCCCGGGGGTCAGGGCCAGAACCACGGCAACGCCAAAGAATGCGATCAGGGTTTGAAGTGTGGGCATGGAGCTTCCGGCAGTAAGTAAACACTGGCGCGACAGCGTAGCCAGGGAAATGCATTGTGCCTGCAGTGCTACCGCATGGGAATGACAAATACGCGGCGCCGGGGTTGGCACATCGGGCCTTCATACGGCCCGCCATCACGCTCCCAGCCTAGGCCGGGCGATACCTGTGCACATACACGGTGGCCGTCCACCTTGCTGCGCCAGTAATACCAGGGCGCGGGCGCGGCCAGCGCCAAACCACTGCACAGGGCCATCCCAACCAGCAGCCACCGCACCGTCATGGCTGCAACCACCCCGGGAGCGAGCGTAAAAACGCATCCACCGCAGCGGTATAGGCTCCCGGCAGTCCCAGCGTTTCATTGACGTCACCATGCGAGAGCGACTGCGGCAACACGGCAACGTGCCCGCCCAGCGCTTGTCCCCGAGCCGCAAACGCCCGGGCCTGCGGGCACGGTGCGCGGCGCAGGCTGGAGCACACTACCAGCATGGGGGCGGCGCCCGGCTGCCACTGGTGCAGCGGAGACACGCTGCGCCAGTAGGCCGAGTCGCTACCAAAGGCTTTGTCGAACAAGGCCGCGTGGCGCTCTTGCAGGGTTTGCTCGACATCCATGGCGCCACTGTCGAGCGCTACGGTGCCCAGTACCGGCTGCGCACCGGCAGCGCGCAAGCGCTCGGGCGCCACCGCCAGCAGCGACACCAGGTGCGCACCCGCCGAATGCCCCATGAGCACAAAGCGCCGCGCATCGCCACCCCAGGTGTGCGCCTGCTGCTGTGCTTGCACCAGCGCTCTGGCCACATCGCTGGCCTGCACATCGGGCCGGGCCTGCGGCAGCATGCGGTAGTTGACCGACACCAACACCACGCCCTGGGCCGCCCAGTACGCCAGCTTGTTGTGCACGAGGCGGTTGTGGGCCTTGTCACCGTAGCGCCAACCGCCGCCATGCACCAGAAACAGCACGGGCGCGCTCTGCACGCGCTCCGGCAGATAAATGTCCATGCGTTGCTGTGGCTCCGGGCCATAGGCTACGTCGCGCAGCAGCCGCAGGCCCGGGGGAAGAAGTTGTGGCTGCGCTGTGTCTGTACTGCGGCCCTCCGATAGCTCGACGTCACCGTCGTCTGCCCGTGTCCCGAGTCGGTCACGCAAAGGGTCGGCGGCGGCTGACCACGTTGCTGCAAGGCACAGTCCCAGCACCACGGCCCGTGTTGCGGTGCGCAATGCAAAAGACAGAGGGCCGTCAATCATGGGTTCTCCCGTGGTTTTTCCCGCATTGTCCAGCGCCTGTATGAAGACCCTGCGGCATACAGGTTTCAAGCGGTAACGATCCAGCCTTCCAGCGGGTCCAGGGATGGCGGCAGGCCATAGAGCGCATCGCCATCGGCATGGCGTGCGTCGGCCCAGGCGGCCTGCAGCAGGCACAGCACGGCGTCCAGGTGGTCGCCCCGGGCATCGTCCACCAGGACATCGCGCTGCGCGTGGCTGAGCTTGAGCTGCAATCCCAGTCGGGTTTGCCCGTTTTCCAGCGCCGTAATCAAGTCCTTGCGGGCGATCAGGCGGTCGGGCGTCTGCTTCGCACGGTCGTCGCTTTTGTAGCTGCGCCGCTGCAGCACTTCGCGCGCCAGCAAGCCGGGGTAGGCCTCCAGCGCCGCGCGCGCCGGGTCGCCTGCGTGCAGGCCCGGCAGGTGCGCGCCTGCCGTAAGCAAGAGCGGCACGCCGGCGTGCAACATGTAAGCCACCGGCGGGTTGACCCACTTCATGCTCGGGCTGGACCCTGCGGGTCGGTCGGTGGCGCGGTGGGCAAACTTGGCCCCGGCCGGGCGTGCGGCGCAGAACGCGGCAAAGATATCGCGAATCTCGGCGCGCGAGAGCTGGCCGTAGTGCCGCATGCAGGCATTCCACTCCTGCGGCCAGCCGAGCTGCTGCACCAGTTCGCGGGGCAGGCCAAAGGGCAGGTCAAAGCCGCCCACCCATTGCCCCGGAGCCGCCAGCCAGCGGCCCAGCGCCTCCAGGGTTTCAAAAACCTGTAGCGACTGCAGGCGCACGCGCAGGCCCGCACGCTCACCCAGTGCCATCACAATGGGTTTACGCGGGCTGGGGCTGCTGGAAAAATCCACGCCCAAGAGCAGCGGTCTGCCCTGCATGCCGCTCATCCCAATGCCAGGGCAGTCACACCCAAGGCAATGCACGCAGCGCCGCAAATACGCGCAAAGCGATCGCCCTCGCCCAACAGGTGGCCACCGATCAGCGCGGCAAACAGCATGGACACTTCGCGCGCAGGCGCCACATGCGACAGCGGTGCCTGTTGCATGGCATACAGCACCAGCACATAAGCCACCGGGCTGACGGCACCCACCAGCAACGCATAGCGCCACTGCACGCGCCACAGCACGGCGGCGGTTGGCAGGTCGCGCAGCACGGCCGGGGCCAGCACGGCCACACGCACGAAGTTGCCCATGTAATCGATCAGGATGGGCGACATCAGCAGCACCTTGACGGCATAGCCATCGACCACTGTGTAGCTGGCAATGAACAGGCCGGTGAGCAAGCCGTAGGCGATGCCTTTGTGCACGCGGGCACGCGCCTGCGGGTCGTGTGCGGCGCGCAGCAACCCCGGCCCGCCAGCGATCAGGAAAACGCCGCCCACCACGCCCGCAATGCCCAACAGCCCCAGCGCCGTGATCTGCTCGCCCAGCAGCGCAATGGCCACCAGCGACGACAACAGCGGCCCAGAGCCCCGCGCCAGCGGGTACACCACCGTGAGGTCGGCCTTGCGGTAGCCGCGCAGCAGGATGACGTAATACAGCACATGCAACACGCCGCTGACGCCAATGAAGACCCATTCACGCACGCCCCACAGCGGCACAACGCTGCGCCCCACCCACCAGCCCAGCGGCGCCCAGAAAAGCATCATCAGCACCGCCGTGAAAAACGCAAAGCGCGCGTCACCACCGGCCTTCTTGGCGACAATGTTCCAGCCTGCATGGATCAGACCGGCCAGGATGATGAGAGCGAAAGCAGTGGGGGTCACGAACCGGGGAGAAAAAGAAAAAGGCCGCTGCTGCGACCCTCCAGGAGACTGTCGGACTTGGAAATCGTCGGCTCCAAGTCCGACAGCCTTCTAGAACAACAGGATGGCAAAAAGAGGGGCAATTTGCGTAGCGAGCCCGCCTAGTCTGGGTCGATGCGCGCAGCTGTACTCCCGTACGGCGAGCACAGCAGGCCCGGAATCGGCTGGCGCAGTAGCAAAGTGCCCCGCTTTTTTATGCTCTGCCGATGATGGAGGCTGTGGCCATGAGTTCTTCGAGCAGCGCAAACGACACCTTGCCCGACACCGCATACGGGTCGAGCTCGGGCTTCTCGGAATACTTGAGCAAGATGGAGTGGTTGATCTTGGAGAGGTTCACCTGCCCCATCGTCCAGCCACCAAAGCGCCTTTCGGCAATTTCTTCGTAGTGCAGCAGTTCGACGTCTTTGTGGCGCGGATCGCGCTGGATGTGGCCATACAGGTCGCTCACGGCCGCACGGCCGCCTTCGATGGCTTGCAAAAAGATGCCCCCGCCGTAGCACAGCACTCCGGTGATGCCACAACCGGGGTTGTGCTGGCGCGACTGCGTCAGGATGGCTTCGATGGCTGCGGGAGAGGTATCCACCGCGCGGCTGGCGTAAAGCAGGCGTACCAACATGGTCAGTTCTTTCCGGGGATGAGGGACAAAAATTCGCGGCGCAGCGATGGGTCTTTGAGGAACACGCCGCGCATCACGGAGTTGATCATCTTGCTGTCCATCTCGCGCACACCGCGCCAGGACATGCAGAAATGGCTGGCTTCCATGACGATGGCCAAACCGTCGGGTTGGGTTTTTTCCATGATCAGATCGGCCAGTTGCACCACGGCTTCCTCCTGGATCTGTGGGCGGCCCATGATCCAGTCCACCAGACGCGCGTACTTGGATAGGCCGATCACGTTGGTGTGCTCATTGGGCATGACACCGATCCAGATCTTGCCGATGACGGGGCAGAAATGGTGGCTGCAGGCGCTGCGCACCGTGAGCGGGCCCACGATCATCAGCTCGTTCAGGTGCTCGGCGTTCGGAAATTCGGTGATCGGTGGCTGGGGCACGTAGCGGCCCTTGAACACCTCATTGAGGTACATCTTGGCCACGCGGCGCGCGGTGTTCTGGGTGTTGTGGTCGGTGTCGGTATTGATGACCAGGCTGTCGAGCACGCCCTGCATCTTGACCTCAACCTCGTCCAGCAAAGCCTCTAGTTCTTCAGGCTGGATGAACTCGGCAATGTTGTCGTTGGCGTTGAAGCGCTTGCGCGCTGCGACGAGTCGCTCACGGATCTTGACGGAAACAGGAACCCCTTCATCCCGGGGATCGGGCGCCATGTCGGCTGCAGTTGGTCTGGACATGATCGCATCGTACCAGCGATCAAACGCCATCGTTTTTCAGGGTTTTTAGCCCTCTAGCGCTTACCCATCAAGCGCAATCAGCTATCAATTAGATAGCGATCTATCGCCTGCACATCAATAGCGGCTGCCCGTGAGCCACAGCGCCAGCCGCACCAGCACAAAGGCCACGCGGTCCAGCACCCGCTCGCGCCAGGTGCGGTCGGCATAACGCGCGGGGTCCAGGCCCCGGCCCTCGTGCTGCATGGCATGCTCCAGGCGCGCGCGCAACTCGGCGGCAAAGGCAGCGTCTTCGACCACCACATTGGCTTCACGGGCGAGCAGCAGACTCAGCGGATCGAGGTTGGAGGAACCGACCGTGGCCCAGGGCCTGGCGCCCAGGGCATCGATCACCGCCACCTTGGCATGCAGAAAACTGGGCTCGTATTCATGGATCTCGATCCCGGCCTTGAGCAGCGCGCCATACACGGGCCGCGCCGCGTGGTACTGCATGAAATACTCGTAACGCCCCTGCAGCAACAGGCGCACCCGCACGCCCCTGCGGGCCGCCATGACCAGCGCACGGCGCAGCTTGCCGCCGGGCAAGAAGTAGGCGTTGGCGATGATGATTTCCTCGCGTGCCGTGCCAATCGCTCGGCGGTAGGCCTTTTCGATACGGGTACGGTGGCGCACGTTGTCGCGCAGCAGCAGGGCGGCACGCATGTCGCTGTGGCTGTCGGGCGACGTGTCTTCATGCCGTGCTGCGCTGGCCGCTCGCAAGGCGCGCAAGGCCTCAGGCAGGCGGCGCTGGCGCACATCGCGCACGGCTTGCATGCGCCACCACAGCTGCTCCATGGCATCGCTGGCGGGCACCACCAGGCTGCCTGTCACCGCCACGGCAAAGTCGAGCCGCGGCGCTGTCAGAACACCATGGTTGGGGTCATGGAAGTCGTCCAGCACATTGATGCCGCCACAGAACAGCAAGTGCCCATCAACCACGCACATCTTGCGGTGCAGGCGACGCCAGCGCTGTGGCAACAACAGCCCCAGGGGACCGAGCGGCGAATACACCTGCACCTGCACGCCCGCACTGCGCATGCGATCGGCCCACGCCTGCGGCAAGCGGCCCGTGCCCACACCATCGACCACGAGGTGCACATGCACACCCCGCAAGGCGGCCCGCATCAGGGCCTCGGCCACACTGGCGCCAGACTCTGTGAAATCGAAAATATAGGTCTCGAACTGGATATCGGCCAGGGCGGCATCCATGGCCTCGATCAGGGCGGGAAAATACTCCTGCGCCCCCTGGAGCAGCCGAACCTGGTGATCCGGATAAAAATCGGGCACCTTTGCCATCAGAGCCTGAATTCGGCAATCAGCGGCAAATGGTCAGACATGCGCCACCAGATGCGCCCACGCGGCACATGCAGGCCCAGCGGCGTCAGGCCGCGCACATAAACATGGTCCAACTGCGCCAGCGGTAGCCGCGCCGGGTAGGTAAAGGCGCGGGCATCGTCAAACTCATACAGACCAAAACCGGCGAGCATGCGCTTGATCTGCAGGCCCCAATCGTTGAAGTCTCCGGCGACGACCAGCGGAGCGCCCTTGGGCACCTCACGCTCGATAAAGCGCTGCAGCTGCCCGATTTGCCGTATGCGGCTGCCCGGGATAAGCCCCAGGTGCACCACGATGACGTGCACCTGGCGGCCATGCGCCCCCACTTCCACGTGCAGCAGACCGCGCTGCTCGAACCGGTGGTCGGAGATATCTTCGTGCTGGTGCCCGATGACCGGCCAGCGCGTCAGCAGCGCGTTGCCGTGCTCGCCATGTTTGGTGAACGCATTGGTGCGGTACACCGCCTCATAACCCTCGGGGGCAAGATACTCGGCCTGGGGCACATCGGGCCAACGCTGAAAATAGGCCGCCTCGCGCCGGTGCAGTTTGCGCACTTCCTGCAGGCAGACGATGTCGGCGTCGAGCTGCTCGACCGCCAGGCCCAGGTTGTGGATCTCCAGCCGACGCGCCGGGCCAAGGCCCTGCACTCCTTTGTGGATGTTGTACGTGGCAACCCGCAAGATGTCGTCGTTTTCCATCGGATCATTTTCTACCACCTGGGCACGATGCGCTACGGCTAAGGATGTTTGCGGGGCCCACAACGAGAGGCCCGACACACACTCAAGACATCCTCCTACACCCTGTGGGCCGCCCGCTGCCCATCAGGCGGCGATTTGCCACACCATCACGCAGGCCTGTTTACACAATGGGCTCGGTCCCCGCAAAACGCGGCAACAACAGGCAGGCTTCAGCGTTGGACGGTGAATAGCAGGCCAGGGCAGCGTCCCGCCAGCCAAGCCATTGCCAGGCCACATGTTCGCGCGGGCTCAGTTGCACGGCGGTGCCTTCCGGCACTTCCAGGCTAAAGATGTGCTCCGTGTTCTCGCGCACACCCGGCGCATAACGGTGCAGCCACTGGGGGTAGATGCTGTAGACGTTTTCCAGACACCAATCACGCAGCACACAGCCCGGTGCATCGGCGGCAATACCCGTTTCTTCCCACACCTCGCGCACCGCCGTTGTCCGGAAATCCTCTTGCAGCGTATCCTTACTGCCCGTGACGGACTGCCAGAAAGGCCCACCCTCCGGCGCATCACCCACCCGGCGGATCAGCAGCACATCGAGCGCCGGCGTATGAATCACCACCAGCACCGACTCCGGGATCTTGCAGGCCTGCTGCACACTGGCGACCACGCCGTCAGCTCCCGGTGGAACGCACGGCGGGAACCGGCGGCGGAAGCGTCTTCGCCTGCAGGGCGCGCACTTGCAGCACCAGCTGGTTGTGGGCGTCCAGAAACGCTGCGGCGATGACCTTGCCCTCGTTGGTATTGCTCCAGCCCGCGCCCGCAGCGCCGCCGAGCTTGCCAAACACCAGTCCTCCCACGCCCAGGTCGGTGGTGCGCGCCGAACCCGTGGCAGCGGCCACCTGCTCGGTGGTTTCGTTGTCCGACAACAGCAGCGCCGTTTGCGCCTCTTTGAACTTGACTTGCTCCACCAACCCGGCCAGCCCTGCAATGTCGCGCAGCACCGGAATCATGGCCACCACACCCGCCAGCCCGCGCCCTGCATCTTGCTCGCTGAACGTGAGGCTGGGCGTCAGCGTGTACTGGGCCTCATAGCCCTTGCCTTTGGCCACGGTGGAGTTCTGCCGCAGCACGCCCGACTCCTTCAGGTCCTGCTCCTGGATCGTGCCGCGCAAACCCGCGTTGCGGTCCACCACGCGAAAGCAGCCGCTCTGCTGCGCCAGCAGCTTGAGGAGTGGGACGGGTGAGGCGGGCAGCTGGTAGCCTGCCCCCATCACATAACCGCTCGGGTTTTCGGCCAGCGCCAGGGTGGCCACGGGCGCGTCGCAACGCACCAGCTCACGCGCCGCGTTCTGCGCGCCCTGCGGGCCTGCTGAGCCCGTGACCACCGATCCGCCCTGGCCCAGTTCGGTTTTCTTTTCGCCGCAGGCGGCCAGCGCCAGCAGCGCAGCCAACGCAATGCCAATGCGTGCGTTGACAAGACGATTGACGTTCATCATTTGAGAAAAATCAGGATGTCGAGCGGGGACAAAAAAGGGCGCCACAAAGGCGCCCTATCGATTCTGCCCGAAGGCTTGCAAACGATCAGCCCGCCTTGGCGGCGTCGACGGTGCGCAGACGAATATGCAGCTCGCGCAACTGCTTTTCATCCACAGGCGACGGAGCCTGGGTCAGCAGGCACTGGGCGCGCTGGGTCTTGGGGAAGGCGATCACATCGCGGATCGACTCGGCGCCGGTCATCATGGTGACGATGCGGTCCAGGCCAAAGGCCAAGCCACCGTGCGGGGGCGCGCCGTACTGCAGTGCGTCGAGCAGGAAACCGAATTTCTGCTGCGCTTCTTCGGGCGTGATCTTGAGGGCGTCAAACACTTTTTGCTGCACGTCGGCGCGGTGGATACGCACCGAGCCACCGCCCATCTCCCAACCGTTCAGCACCATGTCATAGCCCTTGGAGATGCACTTCTCAGGCGCGGTGACCATGTAGTCCTCATGGCCGTCCTTGGGCGCCGTGAACGGATGGTGCACCGCCACCCAGCGGTCGTTTTCTTCGTCGTGCTCGAACATGGGGAAGTCCACCACCCACAGCGGTGCCCAGCGGTCTTCGAACAGGCCGTTTTTCTTGCCGAACTCGCTGTGACCGATCTTGATGCGCAGCGCGCCAATGGCGTCGTTGACGACCTTTTCCTTGTCGGCACCAAAGAACAGCAGGTCGCCGTCTTGTGCGCCCGTGCGCTTCAAGATCTCGGCGATCGCGGCGTCGTGGATGTTTTTGACGATGGGGCTTTGCAGGCCATCACGGCCCTTCGCCAATTCGTTGACCTTGATGTAGGCCAGACCCTTGGCGCCGTAGATCTTGACGAATTCGGTGTAGCCGTCGATCTCGCCGCGCGAGAGGCCGCCCGTCTCACGCGCGCCACCAGGCACACGCAGCGCCACCACGCGGCCCTTCTTCATGTTGGCGGCGCCCGAGAACACCTTGAAGTCCACGTCCCTCATCACGTCGGTGAGTTCGGTGAATTCAAGCTTCACGCGCAGGTCGGGCTTGTCCGATCCAAAGCGGTAGGCGGCGTCCTGGTAGGTCATGACCGGGAACTCGCCCAGGTCCACGCCCAGCGTGTTCTGGAACACGGTCTTGATCATCTCTTGCGTCAGATCGCGAATGTCCTGCTCTTCCATGAACGAGGTTTCGATATCGATCTGGGTGAATTCGGGCTGGCGGTCGGCGCGCAGGTCTTCGTCGCGGAAGCACTTGGTGATCTGGTAGTAGCGGTCAAAGCCCGCCACCATCAAGAGCTGCTTGAACAGCTGGGGCGATTGGGGCAGCGCGAAAAACTGGCCATCGTGCACACGGCTGGGCACGAGGTAGTCGCGCGCGCCTTCGGGTGTGCTCTTGGTGAGCATGGGGGTTTCGATGTCCACGAACCCATGCGTGTCGAGGAACTTGCGCACTTCCATGCTGACGCGGTAGCGCAGCATGAGGTTGTTTTGCATGTACGGGCGGCGCAGGTCGAGCACGCGGTGCGTGAGGCGCGTGGTTTCCGACAGGTTTTCTTCGTCGATCTGGAAGGGGGGCGTTACAGAGGGGTTGAGCACATTCAACTCGTGGCACAACACCTCGATCTTGCCGCTCTTCAAATTGTCGTTGGTGGTGCCGGCCGGGCGCGCGCGCACCAGGCCCTTGACCTGCACGCAGAACTCGTTGCGCACTTCTTCGGCGGTGGCAAACATCTCGGCACGGTCAGGGTCACACACCACCTGCACCGAGCCTTCGCGGTCGCGCAGGTCAATAAAGATCACACCGCCATGGTCGCGGCGGCGGTTCACCCAGCCAGAGAGGGTGACGGTTTGGCCCAGCAGGGCTTCGGTCACAAGACCGCAATAGTGAGAGCGCATGGCCATGGCAGAACTTCCGGCACCCAGAGGGGCGCATTAAAAAATTACGAAGATGTCTCAAGAACCGGGTCGCTGGGAGCAACCACGCCCATGGAGACGATGTAGCGCAGAGCAGCATCCACGCCCATTTCGAGCTCGATGCAGTCGCTCTTGCGCACCATCACGAAATAGCCACCCGTGGGATTGGGGGTGGTGGGCACGTATACGCTGACGAATTCGTCGCGCAGGTAGGCCGCCACCTCGCCGCTGGGCGCACCAGTGATGAAAGCCACCGTCCATACACCCTCACGCGGCCACTGCACCAGCACGGCGGTGCGAAAAGCATTGCCGCCCTCGGAAAACAAAGTGTCCGACACCTGCTTGACGCTGGAATAGATGGAGCGCACCACCGGAATGCGGCTGACCAGCGCGTCGCCCCATTGCAACAGCTTGCGCCCGGCAATATTGCTGGTGGTGGCGCCCACCACCAACAGGATCAACAAGGTCAGCAGGACACCGAAGCCCGGGATGTGAAAGCCCAGCAAGCGGTCGGGATGCCACGCCACGGGCAGGATCAGCAAGGTCTGGTCCAGCAGCCCGACGATCCAGTTGAGCACCGCGATGGTGATCGCTCCGGGAACGATCACCAGCAAACCGGTAAAGAGCCATTTGCGCAGCGGGGCCATCTGGGCTTTCAGGGCGTGGGAGTGGTGCCTGCAGCGGGTGCGACAGGAGCGACAGTGGAACTTGCGCTGGATTCTTTGGCTACCGGAGCAGCTTCGGTAGCGCCGCCACTACCGGCATCGATGCTCGGGGCCGCTGTGGGCGAACCCCCGCGAAAGTCGGTGGCGTACCAGCCCGAACCTTTGAGCTGAAAGCCCGCAGCCGTCACTTGTTTGGAAAATGCCTCGGCACCGCAGGCCGGGCACACCGTCAGTAACGGATCCGAGATTTTTTGCAGCACATCCTTGGCATGGCCACAGGAGCCGCATTTGTAGGCGTAAATTGGCATGTCGTAAGCCTGGATTGAAAGTGCAAAGCCTTCAATTATAGGCGGCAGCCCCCAAAATCAAGGGCGTGCCTGCACTGCATTCAGGCGGCGCTGCCCTCGTAGTGGTGTACCTGGCCCTTGTGGTTGGGGATGAACTGGGGCGCCAACGACCCCGCCACCATGCCCACCACGGCAGCCAGCACGCCCGCCAGTTGCTGCGGAAACGCCTCTGAGAGCATGGGGCTGGCCACGAACAGCAGCCACACGCCCAGCCCCAGGCTCACTGCCGCCAACGCCCCCTGGGAGGTAGCGCGTTTCCAGTACAGGCCAAAAACCAGCGGAACGAACGCACCGACCAAAGGCACCTGGTAGGCGCCTGACACCATTTCATAGATCGATGTGCCCTGCATGGTGATCGCATAAGTCAGCACGCAGGCCGTGAACACCAGCACCGAAATACGCATGGCCTTGAGCGTGACGGCATCGCTCATGCCCGGACGCAGGTTGCGCAGGATGTTCTCGACAAAAGTGGTGGAAGGGGCCAGCAAGGTGGCCGATGCCGTGGACATGATGGCCGACAGCAGCGCCCCAAAAAAAGCAATCTGCAGAGCCAAAGGCATGCGCTCCATCACCAGCGTGGGCAGCACCTTTTGGGGGTCGTCTCTGAGCAGCGCCTGCGCTGTTTCGGGCATGATCAGCACAGCGGCCGTCACAACGAACATCGGGATAAAGGCGAACAACAGGTAAAGCGCGCCACCGATGACCGGGCCAATGCGTGCCGTGCGAGCACTATTGGACGACATGACGCGCTGGAACACATCCTGCTGCGGAATCGAGCCCAGCATCATGGTGATGGCGGCGGCAAAGAAAAAGGTCCATTCCTTGAGCCCGCCATTTTGCGGAAAGAAATGAAACTTGCCTTCACGCGCCGCAAAGTCGACCACCTTGCCTGCGCCACCCGCCAGATCGGCGGCAAACCAGGCGATGGCAATAAGGCCCAGCGCAATCACGATCATCTGCACAAAATCGGTCAGCGCCACAGACCACATCCCACCATACAAGGTGTAGACCAGCACAATGGCCGTGCCCAGCACCATGCCGGCCGTGACCGAGATCGTCCCTTGGGTCAGCAGGTTGAACACCAGACCCAGCGCCGTGATCTGCGCGGCCACCCAGCCCAGATAACTGAAAATGATGATGCCCGAGCACACCACCTCGATGGTGCGGCCAAAGCGCAGGCGGTAGTAATCGCCCAGGGTGATCAGGTTTTTCTGGTACAGGCGGTAGGCAAAGAACAGGCCCACCAGGATCAAGCACATCGAGGCGCCAAACGGGTCTTCCACCACTTCCCCCAGCCCGCCTTCGACAAACCGGGCAGACACCCCCAGCACCGTCTCCGATCCAAACCAGGTGGCAAAGGTGGTGGCAATCACCACCGCCAGGGGCAGGCTGCGCCCCGCGACGGCGTAGTCGGCCGTGTTGTGCACACGGGTCGCCGCATACAGCCCGATGCCGATCGATGCCAGCAAATACAGAACGATGAAAGTGACCAGCATGCGCCGCTCCGCTGTGAGGTGATGTGGGTTAAAAGAAAACGACGCGCATTATCTGCGCAACCCACGCCTGTCCGTGTGGCACAGGCGGGACATTGGGCGCAAACCCCTAGAAAAGGCTGACCCGCACGATGGCCTGCATGACAATCAGGCCCAGCACAAAGCCGATACAGACATACACCAGACCTTGCAACAGGCGGTTGGTATGCCGCTGCTCCTTGAGCAGCTCGAGCAGCTCACGGTTTTGCTCCAGCGCAGGCTGGCGCTGCAAGTGATCATGCAGAAGCCGTGGCAGCGCGGGCAAAATTTTGGCGTAGTGCGGCGCCTGGGCGCGCAGTTCCCGCTTGAAGCGCTGGGGGCCAAGCTGGTCGAGCATCCACTTTTCCAGAAAAGGCTTGGCCGTGCTCCACAGGTCCAAATTCGGATCGAGCTGGCGGCCCAGCCCCTCAATGTTGAGCAGTGTTTTTTGCAGCAGCACGAGCTGCGGCTGAATCTCTACATTGAAGCGCCGCGAGGTCTGGAACAGGCGCATGAGCACCATGCCCAGCGAAATTTCCTTGAGCGGACGGTCGAAATACGGCTCACACACGGTGCGAATGGCCCCTTCGAGTTCGTTGATCCGCGTGCCCGGTGGCACCCAGCCGCTCTCGATGTGCAACTCGGCCACGCGCTTGTAGTCACGCCGGAAAAAGGCCGCAAAGTTTTGCGCCAGGTATTCCTTGTCCGATTCGGTCAGGGTGCCGACGATGCCAAAGTCGAGCGAAATGTAACGCCCAAAGGTGGCCGGGTCCAGGCTGACCTGGATGTTGCCGGGGTGCATGTCGGCGTGAAAAAAGCCGTCACGGAACACCTGCGTGAAGAAAATGGTGACGCCATCGCGCGCCAGTTTCGGGATATCCACCCCCGCATCGCGCAGGCGCTGCACCTGGCTGATGGGTACGCCATTCATGCGCTCCATCACCATCACCTCAGGGTGGCAGAAATCCCAGTGGATGATGGGCACTTCCACCAGGTTCAGCCCCTCCATGTTCCGCCGCAGTTGCGCGGCATTGGCCGCCTCGCGCACCAGGTCCAGCTCGTCGTGGAGGTAGTTGTCGAACTCGGCCACCACCTCGCGCGGCTTGAGGCGCTTGCCGTCGGCCGACAAGCTCTCGACCCAGCCCGCCATCATGCGCATGAGGCTGAGATCCTTCTCGATGACCGGCAGCATCCCTGGACGCAACACCTTCACCGCAACCTTGTGCAGCGCCCCATGGCGATCGCGCAGCGTGGCGAAATGCACCTGGGCAATGGAGGCGCTGGCCACGGGCTCGCGCTCGAACGACTCAAAAACCTCGGCCACGGGGCGGCGAAAAGCCCGCTCGATGGTGGCGACGGCCACGGCCGAGTCAAACGGGGGAACGCGGTCCTGCAGGTGGGCCAGTTCGTCGGCAATATCGGGCGGCATAAGGTCGCGCCGCGTGGACAGCACCTGCCCAAACTTGACAAAAATGGGGCCCAGCCGTTCGAGCGCCTCGCGCAGGCGCTGGCCCCGGGGGGCACTGAGATCGCGCCCCACAGAAACGATGCGGGCCAGCAGGCGCAGCCAAGGTTTCTGGAAGCTGGTCAGCACCAACTCGTCAAGGCCAAAGCGCAACACCACCCAGACAATGGTGGCGCCACGAAAGAAGCGCTTCATGGAATGGTGCGGTCCGCAGACCACGCAGAGGCGCTGCCGGGCGCACGGCTTTGCACAAATCCGCGCAGGGCGTGCATCGCGCCGCGCGCAATGCTGGCCAAGGTGTGCGCCGGCACATCGCCCAGCAGCCGAGCGAGATCCTCCTCCAGCTCCCAGCGCAGGTTGTCGGCCAGCCACTGGATGTCACCGGCAAACTGCACATCTCCGTCAATACGCACCGTTGGGCGGTCACCGCGCAGCGCGGCCTGGGCCAAATCCAGCGGCGAGGTTTGCGTCACTTCCAGCCGCAGGTCCGGCGTAGCGCCCTCAGCGGCCTTGTCGAACAGACCGGCGGGGGTGATTTGCAGCGCCATGAAGAACTGACGCCACTGCACACGCACCACGCGACCCCGCCGGGGCAGCAGGCGCTGGGTGGCCGCGGGTTCCTGCATCAGCACATGGTTGAGCAACAGCACCACGCGGTGCTGCATCTCGTGCACCAGCCATTGCGGGGGCTGCGGACCAGCGGCGACGCGCTCGAACACGCTGCCAAGAAAAGAAAAAGGGGACTGTGTTGCCATAGTCCCCGATTATTCCCTGAACCGCGCCTACTGCACGGATTGACCGCAAATCACTGCAATGCTTGCACCCCGGACACCAGCCAGCCTGACGAGCCACTCTTGGCCTTGGTCATGTTCCAGACTTCGCGGAACGGGCTGGGACCCGCCGAAGCGTCTTCGCGGATCATGCCGGAGAACTCGATGCTGGCCATGTAGCCTTCGTCCAATTCTTCGATGCCCAGCAACTGGGCCTCGATCATGACCACATCGGTCTGGTTGGGATGCTCGCCACCATGGGTTTCGCGCTCTGCCAGCTGGGTGCGAATTTCGTCCAGCATGGCGTCGGTCATCATGGAGCGCAGCGTGGCGATGTCGGAGCGGTCCCAGGCGGCCTGCAGCGTGATGAAGTTGCGTTTAGCCGCTTCGGTAAAGCCCGCCACGTCAAAACCTTCGGGCACACCCCAGTTTTGCGACCCGGCCAAAGCCGAGCCGATCACCACGCCATTACCGCCGCTGGCCTGGCGCTGCGCATCAAAAGCCATGCTGCTGCGCTCCCAGGGTCGTGCCGAGGCGTCGTTGCCTACCTTGTCGGGGCTGTAATCTTTGGGGGCATAGGCGCCTTCGGGGGTCGAGGAGCCTGCTCCCTGGAAGGCCAATGGCGAGCCGCCCTGGCCTGCGCCAGGCCCCTTGCGGGAGCGCATGAACATCTTGAACACCGCAAACGCCGCCATGGCCATCAAGGCAATCAGCAGGAACTGGCCAAACCCGGCTCCCAGACCCAGCGAATGGGCCAGCCAGGCCAGGCCCAAGCCAGCGGCCAGGCCACCGAGCATGGCGCCCCAAGGCTTCCTGGGCGCTGCGGCTGCGGGGGCCGCTGCCGGTGCGCCAGGCTTGGCAGCAGCATTGTTGGCGTTCTGGGCAGGCGCCGCCGGTGCGGCATTGCGCTGCGTCACGTTGCTCGACTGCTGGCCGAACGATTTTCCGCCGCCCATGCGCCGGGCTTGCGCATCGGGCTGAACCATCAATAGGAAGGCCACGAACAAAGCAGGCAAGAGTTTTTTCATGTCGGAGGTCTCCTGGTTTTCAACATTTGATACCCACATGCAGGGCAACGACACCGCCCGTCATGTTGTGATAGTCCACATGGCCAAAACCGGCCCGGTGCAGCATGGCTTTGAGTTCATCCTGGTCCGGGTGCATTCGGATCGATTCGGCCAGGTAGCGGTAGCTGTCGGCGTCGCCAGTGATCATCTTGCCAATGCGGGGCAGGATGTTGAAGGAATACCAGTCGTACGCCTTTGCCAACGGCCGCGCCACCTTGGAGAATTCCAGCACCAGCAGCTTGCCGCCGGGTTTGAGCACACGGCACATTTCCTTCAGCGCCACATCCTTGTGCGTCATGTTGCGCAGTCCAAAGGCCACGCTGACCACATCAAAGTGCTGGTCAGGGAAAGGCAGGCTCTCGGCGTCGCACACCAGGGTGGGCAGCAGCACACCGGCATCGATCAGGCGGTCACGGCCCACGCGCAGCATGGCTTCGTTGATGTCGGTGTGCACCACACGGCCCGTGGCGCCCACCTTGCGGGCAAAGGCCAACGAAAGATCGCCCGTGCCGCCGGCAATGTCGAGCACCTGGCTGCCTTCGCGCAGGTTGGCCACCATCACGGCGTAGGCCTTCCAGGCACGGTGCAGGCCGCCAGACATCAGGTCGTTCATCACGTCGTACTTGGACGCCACCGAATCAAACACGCCACGCACATGGCGAGCCTTGTCTTTCTCGTCGACCGACTGGAATCCGAAATGCGTGGTGCTCATGGTTTAGATGCTATCTGTTATCAGGACAACCCTGCGATACCGTTGGTTATCTGATTTAAAGGGAAAAATGGCCGGAGCGCCCGACTATAAAGCGCTAATAGCTATCAATAAAGCAGCGAATGCTGCTCGGTTTTCAATGACTGGAACAGCCCGAACCGGACTGGCGCGTGGCTTTAGAGGGCATGGGTGCATCGCGGTCCGCGCCTGCGGCCTCGAGGCGGGCCAGGTAGGCCTGCCACATCGCGTCCTGGCGCTGGCCAAGTTCGTACAGGTAGTCCCACGTAAAAATGCCGCTGTCGTGGCCGTCGGAAAATGCGGGCTGCACAGCATAGTTGCCCACCGGCTCCAGACCGACCAGCGTCACTTCGCGCTTGCCCGTCTGCAGCACTTCCTGGCCCGGGCCATGGCCCATCACCTCGGCGGAAGGGGAATACACACGTAGCAATTCAAACGGCAGGCGAAAGGCCACGCCGTCGGAGAACACCACCTCCAGCACGCGCGATTGTTCATGCACCGTGATCGACTGGGGCGTGGGCGCGCCCGGTTTCAAACCTGCCATGGGGATTTACCTGTGAAAAAGAATGCCGTAATAACCGACATTCTCCCATCGCGCTGTGCTACATGCCCGAGTAGTTCGATCCACCGCCGCCTTCGGGCGTGACCCACACGATGTTCTGCGTCGGGTCCTTGATGTCGCAGGTCTTGCAGTGCACGCAGTTCTGAGCGTTGATCTGCAGGCGCTGCGCGTTGCCGCCCTTGGCTTCGTCGGGCACGAACTCGTACACACCAGCGGGGCAATAGCGGGCTTCGGGCCCGGCGTACTTCGCCAGGTTGATCTGGACCGGCACGCTGGCATCCTTGAGCGTGAGGTGCGAAGGCTGGTTTTCAGCGTGGTTGGTGTTGCTGATGAACACGCTCGAGAGCCGGTCGAAGGTGAGCTTGCCGTCGGGCTTGGGGTAGACGATGGGCTTGCACTCGCTGGCCGGCTTGAGGTAGGCGTGGTCGGGCTTGTCGCGGTGCAGCGTCCATGGAATATGGCCGCGCAGCACGAAATGCTCGAAGCCGTTCATCAGCGTGGCCGTGGTCAGGCCGTATTTGAACCAATTCTTGAAGTTGCGGTCTTTGTTCAGCTCGGTGTGCAGCCAGCTGGCCTCGAAAGCCTTGGGGTAGGCGCTCAGTTCGTCGTGCTGGCGACCGGCCACGATGGCATCAAACGCGGCTTCGGCGGCCAGCTTGCCGGTCTTGATGGCTGCGTGGCTGCCCTTGATGCGGCTGACGTTCAGGTAGCCGGCATTGCAGCCCACCAGCGCACCGCCCGGGAACACTGTCTTGGGGAGCGAGTTGATGCCGCTGGCGTTGATGGCGCGCGCGCCATACGACAGGCGCTTGGCCGTGATTTCGCCCTGGGCGTTTTCGAAGTAGTAGCGGACGTTGGGGTGCGTCTTCCAGCGCTGGAATTCTTCGAACGGGCTCAGGTAGGGGTTGGTGTAGCCCAGGCCGGTGACAAAGCCCACAGCCACCTTGTTGTCCTCCATGTGGTACATGAAGGCGCCGCCATAGGTACTGCTGTCCATGGGCCAGCCGGCGGAGTGCATGACAAAGCCGGGCTGGTGGCGGGACGGGTCGATTTCCCACAGCTCCTTGATGCCGATACCAAAGCTTTGGGGGTCGCGGTTTTCATCGAGCTTGTAGCGTGCGATCAACTGCTTGCCCAGGTGGCCGCGTGCGCCTTCGGCAAACACGGTGTACTTGGCGTGCAGTTCCATGCCCAGCTGGAAGTCGCCCGTGGGTTCTCCTTCCTTGCTGATGCCCATGTTGCCGGTGGCCACGCCCTTGACGGCGCCTTGTTCGTTGTAGAGCACCTCGGCGGCGGCAAAACCGGGGAAGATTTCCACGCCCAGGGCCTCGGCCTGCTCGGCCATCCATTTGCTGACGTTGCCCAGGCTGACGATGTAGTTGCCGTGGTTGTGCGCAAACGGGGGCAGCACCATGTTGGGCACACGAAAGCCCGAGCGCTCGCTCAGGAACATGTAGGCGTCTTCGGTCACTGGCTGGTTCAAAGGCGCGCCGCGCTCTTTCCAGTCAGGAATCAGCTCGGTCAAAGCCTTGGGGTCCATGATGGCGCCCGAGAGGATGTGCGCGCCGGGCTCCGAACCTTTTTCGAGCACCACGACCGAGACATCCTGGCCGCGTTCAGCCGCCAACTGCTTGAGGCGGATGGCCGTGGCCAGGCCGCCGGGGCCACCGCCCACGACCACCACGTCGTATTCCATGGCTTCGCGCGGACCAAATTGAGCGAGGATTTCTTCGTTTGTCATGGCGCTGCTCACACCCGCTCCAGAACAACGGCAATGCCCTGCCCCACGCCGATGCACATGGTGCACAGCGCATACTTGCCGCCCGTGGCGTGCAGGCGGTTGACGGCGGTGGTCGCCAGGCGCGCGCCGCTGGCCCCCAGCGGGTGGCCCAGTGCAATGGCGCCGCCCCAGGCGTTGACGCGCGCGTCGTCGTCCTTCAAACCCAAGGCGCGCAGCACGGCCAGGCCCTGGGCGGCGAAGGCTTCGTTGAGTTCGATCACGTCCATGTGGTCGATGGTCAGGCCCGTCTGCGCCAGCACCTTGAGCGTGGCGGGCGTGGGGCCAAAGCCCATGATGCGCGGCGCCACACCGGCGGTGGCCATGCCGACCACGCGGGCGCGCGGGGTCAGGCCGTTCTTGGCGGCGCTGGCTTCGCTCGCCAGCAGCAGGGCGCAGGCGCCGTCGTTCACGCCCGAGGCGTTGCCGGCGGTGACGGTGCCGTCCGGGCGCACGACGCCCTTGAGCTTGGCCAGCGCTTCGAGGCTGGTCTCGCGCGGGTGTTCGTCCTGGCTGACGATGAGGGCGTCGCCCTTCTTCTGCGGGATGTGCACCGGCACGATTTCGCGCGCCAGGTGGCCGGCCTGGATGGCGGCCACGGCGTTCAACTGGCTGCGCAGCGCCATGCGGTCTTGCGCTTCGCGTTCGATCTTGAATTCGATGGCGACGTTCTCGGCCGTTTCGGGCATGGAATCCACGCCGTACTGTTCCTTCATCCGCTTGTTGATGAAGCGCCAGCCGATGGTGGTGTCATACACCGCATTGTTGCGGCTGAAGGCACTTTCGGCTTTGGGCATGACGAAGGGGGCGCGGCTCATGCTTTCCACGCCGCCGGCGATCATGAGGCTGGCTTCACCGGCCTTGATGGCGCGCGCCGCCGTGCCCACGGCGTCCAGGCCCGAGCCGCACAGGCGGTTGATGGTGGCGCCGGGCACGTCGATCGGCAGGCCCGCCAGCAGGCTGGCCATGTGGGCGACGTTGCGGTTGTCTTCGCCGGCCTGGTTGGCGCAGCCATAGAGCACGTCGGTGACGGAGGCCCAGTCCACGCCGGGGTTGCGCTCCATCAGCGCCTTGAGGGGGATGGCGCCGAGGTCGTCGGTGCGCACCGAACTGAGGGCGCCGCCGTAGCGGCCGATGGGGGTGCGGATGGCGTCGCAGATGAAGGCTTGGGTCATGGTGTCAACACATTCAAGGGTGATTTCATTTCAGTGGTCGATGCGCAGGACGAGCTTGCCGAACTGCGCGCCCGACTCCAGGCGGTCGAGCGCGGCATGCACATCGTCGAGCGGGTATTCACTGTCGATCACCGGCCGCAGGCCGGTGCGCTCGACAAAGCCGAGCAGATCACGGAACTCGCCATGGCTGCCCAGGCTGGAGCCGAAGATCTGCAACTGGCGCACGAAGAGGCGGCGCAGGTCCGCACCTGGCTGGTCGCCCGTGGTGGCGCCGCAGGTGACCAGGCGGCCACCGCGCACCAGCGACTTCAGGGCAGACGGCCAGGTGACCGCGCCCGTGTTCTCGAACACCACATCCACACCACGCCCGCCCGTGAGGGCCATGACCTCTTTCACCACATCGCCGGTCTTGCCATGGATGCCGTGATCGGCCCCCATCGCTCGTGCCCGTTCGAGCTTGGCATCGTCGCGCGAGGTCACGATGACGCGCGCGCCTACCGCCTTGGCCAGTTGCAGCGCCGCCAGCGAAACGCCGCCACCGATGCCGAAGACCAGCACCGTCTCCCACGGCTGAAGCCGCGCCTTGGAAAACAGCATGCGCCAGGCCGTGAGGTGGTTGACACCGAGGGCGGCCGCCTCGGCAAAATCCAGGTGTGCGGGCTTGGGAAACACCTGGGCCGCTGGCAGGCCGACCCACTGCGCAAAGGTGCCGTCGCGGTGCTCGCCCAGGAACTGGATGCGCACGCACAGGGCCGTGTCACCGCGCTGGCAGAACTCGCAGCGGCCGCAGCCGATGCCGGGGTGCAGCACCACCTCCTGGCCCGGGCGCAGCAGGGGTTCATCCGCATCCACGGCCTCCACCGTGCCCGCGCCGTCGAGCCCCAGGATCTGCGGCAAGCGGTGCGTGATGCCGGCACCGCTGTCGCGCATGTAGAGGTCCACGCGGTTGAGCGTGGCCGCGCGCATGCGCACCACCACCTGCCCTGGGGCGGCGGACGGCTTCTCGCGCTGCCCGATCTGGACGACCTCGTTGCCCCCATGGCCGGTGATGTATGCCGCTTTCATGCTTTCACTCCATCGCAGGCTGGCCTGCCCAGCACGGTGCTGGGCAAAGCACAAATCACATCTTGCACAAAGGCGATGCAGCGGGCGTGATCGTGGCCGGGTACGACTGCTCGATGACTGGGCGCAGCACGCCGTCGGCCATTTTCACGCGCGCCACGTAGTTGGGAATGATCATCTGGTTGTCGGCCGCGCGCACCAGGGCCTTGCCGTACAGCGTATCGACCGTGGCGCCGCGCAGGGCCTTGGTCACGTCTTCGGGCTTGACGCTCTTGGCCAGCGTCACGCCCTGGAACAGCACCATGGCGCCGTTGTAGGCCTGGGCTTCGGTGTCGGATGGCAGGCGGTTGAACTTGGCCTTGAACGCGGCCACGAAAGCCTTGGAAGCGTCGGAATCGACGTCGGGCGTGTAGCCCACGTTGCCCGGCATGCCCTCCATCAACTTGCCCGTGGCGTTGATGATGAAGTCGGACACCACCGCGTGGCCGATCATCGGGGTCTTCAGGCCGAAGTCGGCAGCCTGCTTGACGAAGGCAATGGCACCCGCCACCTCAGCCACCCAGATCGCGTCCACGTTGGCGGCCTTGAGCTGCTGGATGTAGGGCGCGTAGTCCTTGGTGCCCATGGGCACGAAGAGCTTGAGTGTCACCTTCTTGCCCTGGGCGGTCACGGTTGATTCGAAGGCCTTGGCCGAATCGTGGCCCCAGACGTAATCGGCCGCCATGATGGCGAAGTTATTGCCCTTGATGGTCTTTGCCCACTCGCCAATCATGGCCAGGTCCATCGCGTCGGAATGATTGGTGCGAATGAAGCGGGCGTTGCAGGCATCCTGGGTCAGCTTGTCAGCCTTGGAGATGCTGCCGATCAGCGCGGCATCCCAACGGCCCAGGTTCTGGCTGATGGCCAGCGAGATCGACGAGGCGATGGGGCCGATCAACAGGTTGTGGCCGTCGCGGGCTAGCTTTTCCGCCGCGCGGCGGCCGCCGTCGGGCGTGCTTTCGTCATCGCCCTCGGCCAGGAGGATCTTGCGGCCGTCCACGCCGCCCTTGGCGTTGGCCTCGTCCACGGCGAACTTGACGCCGTTGATCACATGCACGCCCATGGCGGAGTAAGCGCCCGACTTGGTCGACACCAGGCCGATCTTGATCGGCTCCTTGGTCTGGGCCACTGCGCTCAGGGGCAGCGCGGCTACCAGAACGACGCCAGCGAGCATTTGTTGAAATTTTATGGTCTTGAACATGGTTGTCTCCTGAAAAATACCGGAAAAGGTCCGGCGGCCGGGTGCACTGCAATCAAACCATCACGTGTTTTTCGATGTCCTTCAGGCAATCGCGGGAGTTCTCAACACTGCCCTCGGCCACCACCGCGCCCTTGGCCATGGCCAGGTAGCGCTGCGCCACGCGCACCACCAGGCTCATGTTTTGCTCGATCAGCAGCAGGGCCGTGCCCTGCGCTGCCACCTGGTTGAATATGTCGGCCAGCTGGTCCACGATGACGGGCGCCAGGCCTTCGGTGGGCTCGTCGAGCAGGATCAGGCGGGGGTTGGCCATCAGCGCACGGCCCACGGCGAGCATCTGCTGCTGCCCGCCCGACAGCGCCGTGCCCGGGGTGTGGGCACGCTCCTGCAGGATGGGGAACAGCTTGTAGATTTCGGGCACGTTCCAGGGCCCCTTGCGGCCCACGGCAGCGCCCAGGTGCAGGTTCTCCTCCACCGTCAGGTTGGCCACGATGCGGCGCCCCTGCGGCACCACCGCGATACCGTGCTGCGCGGCGATATAGGGCCGGGGTTTGGTAATCGTCACGCCGCCAAACTGGATGTCTCCCGCACGCAGATGGGCCAGGCCCAGGATGGTGTTGACCACCGTGGTCTTGCCCACGCCGTTGCGGCCAATCAGCGCCACGCGCTCGCCAGCGCTCACATGCAGGCCCAGGCCATGCAGGATGTGGGCCGCACCATAGAAGGCATGGACGCCATGCAGGTTCAACAAGGCGCTCATGCGGCACTCCCCAGGTAGGCTTCGCGCACCCGCGGATCGGCGCGCACGGCGGCCGGCTCGCCGCTGGCGATGACGCGGCCGAGTTCAAACACGGTGACGGCGTCCGAAATGCCGAACACCACATCCATGTCGTGCTCCACCAGCAGCACCGAGACGTCCCAGCGCGCGGTCATCGCGCGCAGGTGCTGCGCCAGGTCCATCGACTCCTTCACCGACAGGCCGGCCATGGGCTCGTCGAGCATGAGCAGCTTGGGCCGACCCACCAGGGCCAGGGCCAGGTCCAGGCGGCGTTGCTCGCCGTAGCCCAGGTCTTCGGCGATGGCATGGCTCAGGCGGGCCAGGTCCAGCTCGCGCAGCACGGCGTCGGCATCCGCGCCGGGGTCGGGCACGCCCATCTTGTAGGACGCCAGCTCCACCTGCTTGCGCACCGGCATGCCGCCGAAGATGCTGGTGCGCTGGAAGCTGCGCGAGAGGCCCCGCTGGCGGCGCTCGACAGCACCCAGGTGGCTCACGTCCTCGCCCGCCAGGATGACTTTGCCGCGCGTGAGGCGCGTGCGGCCGGTGATGGCATCGATCACCGTGGACTTGCCCGCACCATTGGGGCCGATGAGGCCGCGGATCTGGCCTTTTTCCAGGGTGAGTGCCACCCCGTCCAGCGCTTTGACGCCGCCATAGTGGATGGCCACGTCTTCGACTTGGAGAACGTAGGGGTTCATGTGTGTGTCCTTTGCGCCGTGCGCTCAGTGGCCGCCAGCATGGGGCATGCCCTGGGGCTTCTTGCCCCGGATCAACCGCTGCGCGGCACCGATGATTCCGTCGGGCGCGAACACGATGACCGCGATCAGGATTGCCCCGAAAATGGCCATTGAGTGCGTGGCGTACTCGCCCAGCAAATCCTTGAAAAGGAAATAAAGGATGGCGCCCACGATGGGGCCCAGGGGCTTCTTGAAGCCGCCCACCACCACCATCAGCAAAGTGATAGCCGAGACGCTCCAGTGCAGGTTTTCGGGCGAGACGAAGCCCGTGTTGAACACCGACAGCAGCCCGGCGATGCCGGTGACCACCGCCGACAGCGCATACACCAGGGCCCGCGGCACGGTGGTGGTGAAGCCGATGAAGCGGGCGCGCTCCTCGTTGTCGCGGATGGCCTCGGTGATGGCGCCAAAGCGGGTGCGCAGGATCAGCAGCAGCGCCACGGTCACCAGCACCATCAGCACCCAGGCGATCATGAACAGCGTGGCCGGTTTGAGCAGCACCGACTGCTGCAGGCCAAACAGGGTGGACGGCCAGTGGACGCTCATACCGTCCGCGCCTCCGGTGATGCCACGGGCCCGCGACGCCAACAAATAGGCCATCTGGCCGATGGCCAGGGTCAACATGCCGAACGCAATGCCCGGCACCCGAACGATGACCAGGCCGATGAGAAATGCCAGCACGCCGATGGCCAGCAACACCACCAGAATGGCCCACTCGGCCGGCATCCACTCCAGAGTCAGGATGACACCCATGCCGTAACCGGCGGCGCCGAAGAACAGCGCATGGCCAAAGCTGACCAGGCCGTTCTGCTTGAGCAAAACACCCACCCCCAGGGCGAAGATGGCGTAGATGATGGCCTGGGTGAACATACCCAGGAGGTTGCTGGACGTGGTCAACAGCAGGATGGCAACCCCTGCCAGCAGGGCGAGGAGCGAGAGGACGCTGGTACGGATGAGACCCATGGTTTTTCTCCCAGCTTTCAGGTGCGGCTGCCGGCCAGGCCGGAGGGCTTCCAGACCAGGATGGCGATCATGAAGATGAAGGGCAGCAGCACCGACACCTCCGGCAGGTACACGGCTCCCACGGCCTGCATCATTCCCAGCAGCAACGCGGCGATGAAAGCGCCGGCCAGCGAGCCCAGGCCGCCAATCACCACCACCACGAAGGAGTCGATCAGCACGTCCGAGCTCATGTGCGGCGACAGCGACAGAAAGGGTCCTGCCACCACACCGGCCAGGCCGGCCAGTGCGCTGCCCAGGCCCACCACACCAGCGCTCAGCGCGTCGGTATTGACGCCCTGCATGGAGGTGGTCACCGGGTCGGTGCTGGCCGCGCGCACAAACAGGCCGATGCGGGAAAAACGCAGCCACAGCGTCAGCCCCAGGGCCACCGCCGCGCCGACCACGATCACGCCAATGCGGTAGGCCGGAACCTCATTGCCCCAAAGGTTGACCGAGAAGTTGAGCAGCTCGGGCGTGAACAGCGAGAGATTGGCCTTGCCCCAGATGAAGACCACCAGGTCTTCGAGGATGAGCAGCAGGCCGAAGGTCACCAACATCACGTTGAGCGGCTCGCGGTCCTGCAGCAGGCGAAAGCCGTAGCGGTCGAGCAGCACCCCCACCCCGGCCATGACCAGGGGCACCACCAGCAGCGCCACCCAGAAGTTGCTGTGCTGCGCCACCGAAAACCCGATGTACGCCCCCAGCATGTAGAGCGCGCCATGGGCAAAGTTCACCACACGCCGCAGGCCATAGATCAGCGCCAGGCCCGAACTCATCACGATGAGCAGGGCGCCGTACACCAATCCGTTGAAAAGATTGATCGTCAACATGTTCTTGTCTCCTGGTGCGGGTTCTCGTGGCCCGTCTGGGGACCATCAGCAACCCTTATTGCTATGCTATTGATAGCTTTTAGCGTATATATTTATTGGCTTAGAGGCATAAAACACATGAAAAATACGCTTGCCCTCAGCGGTGCTGGAAGTCCGGCTTGCGCTTGCCCAGGAAGGCGTGCATGCCCTCGTGCGCGTCGGCACTGGCAAAGCGCGCATGCAGCGCCCGGCGCTCGAACAAGATGCCCTCGGTCAGCGGGCTTTCCCAGGCACGGTTCACCGATTCCTTGATCGCCACCAGCGCGGGCAGCGAGAACGACGCAATCTGCGCGGCCAGGGCCAGGGTGCGTTCCTGCAGGTGCACATCGGGCACCACGCGCGAGACCAGGCCGTAGCGGTCGGCCTCCTGCGCATCGAGCATGCGCGCCGACAGGCACATGTCCATCGCCTTGGCCTTGCCGATGGCGCGCGGCAAACGCTGCGTGCCGCCCGCGCCGGGCAGCATGGCCAGCTTGATTTCGGGCAGGGCAAAGCGCGCCGATTCGGCCGCCACGATGACGTCGCAGGCCAGCGCCAGCTCGCAGCCGCCGCCCATGGCGTAGCCCGCCACGGCGGCAATCACGGGCTTGCGCACGCTGCGGATCGTTTCCCAGTTGCGCGTGATGAAGTTGCTCTGGGTGACGTCCATGTAGGTCCAGTCGGCCATGGCATCGATGTCGGCCCCGGCGGCAAAGGCCTTGTCGCTGCCGGTGAGCACGATGGCGCCGATGCCGGGGTCGGCATCGAAGGCCAGCAGGGCTGCGCCCAGCGCGTCCATCAGGGCGTCGTTCAGGGCGTTGAGCTGCCCGGGCCGGTGCAATGTGATGACCCCTACGCGGCCATGCGTGGCCACGCGGATCGGGCGGTCGTCCGTCATGTGGTGTCTCCGGTGCGGTGCAGGCTTCAGCCCGGTGCGCGCATCAGCTCGCGCAGCTTGAACTTCTGGATCTTTCCGGACGGTGTGGCCGGCATGGCATCCATCACCACCAGGCGCTCGGGGATGTACTGCACGGCCACCTTCTGCGCCTTGAGGTACTCCACGACCCCGGGCAGGTCGATGCTCTGCCCCGGCTTGGGCACCACCACGGCGCAGGCGCGCTCGCCCAGGCGCTCGTCGGGGTAGGCCACGATGGCCGCCATCGCCACGGCGGGGTGGCGGTACAGCAGCGACTCGATTTCGACCACCGGAATGTTCTCGCCGCCCCGGATGATCACGTCCTTGCTGCGGCCGGTGATGCGGATGTAGCCCTGCGCGTCGATGCGGGCCAGGTCGCCGGTGTCGAACCAGTCGTCGGCGTCGGTGCCGTTGAGGTGCGGGCGGTGCAGATAGCCGCCAAAGTTGGAGCAGGAGCGCAGCATCAGCTTGCCGATTTCGCCTGCGGGCAGGGGCTTGTCGTCGCCGTCGACCACCTTGACCTCTACACCGGGCAGCGGGCAGCCATCGGTGGAGAACGAGCGTTCGTCGGCATCGTCAAGCTGGGTCAGCGTGACGGCGCCGTTCTCCGTCATGCCCCAGGCGGACACGATCTTCGCCCCCAGTGCGGCACGGGCCTGTTCCACCAGCGGCCCCGGGATGGGCGCGCCCGCGCACAGGAAGGTGCGCAGCGTGGGCACGCCCTGACCGGTTTCCGCCACGGTCTTGGCCAGGTCGGTGAGGAACGGGGTGGACGCCATGGTGAACGTCACGCCTTCGGTGCGGATGAGTTCGATGGCTTTCTTCGGCTCCCAGACGTCCTGCAGCACCACGCTGGCTTTGAGCAGGATGGGCATCATCAGCCCGTACATGAAGCCGGTCTGGTGCGCCATGGGCGAGGCCATGAGCACCACGTCCTCGGCGCCCAGGCGCAGGCGCTGGGCATAGGGAATGATGTTGGCCATCACCGTGTTGGCCGAGTGCATCACGCCCTTGGGCTCGCCGGTGGTGCCCGAGGTGTAGATGAGCTGCGTCACATCGTCCGGGCCGGGGCGGTGGCGCGTGAGGATGTCCTGCGCGTCGGGTGCGTCTTCCCAGGCCGGGCCGCTGAGCAGGGCCTCGAAGCTGTTGGCGCCCTGGCCACCCACTGCCACCACATGCTTCAGGTGCGGCAGGCTGGGCTGCAGCCCGCTGACCATCTTCTCGAAGTCGAAACCGCGGAAGGTCTGGGGCACGATCACAACCTTGGCCTCGCCATGCTTGAGCATGAACGACAGCTCGCGCTCACGGAAGATGTGCATCAGCGGGTTCATCACCGCGCCGATGCGCGAGCAGGCCAGGTAGGTCAGCGTGAACTGCCACCAGTTGGGCAGTTGGCAGGACACGATGTCGTCCCTTCCCACGCCCAGGCGACTCAAGCCCACGGCAATGCGGTCGGCCATGCGCGCCAGTTCGCGGTAAGTGAAGCGCTGCACGGCACCCGTCTCCACCTGCACGGCCGTCAGCGCCAGCTTGTCGGGGCACTGGGCGACGCAGGCGTCCAGACTGTCGTTGATGGTGCGGTCGTGCCAGAAGCCCTGGGCCATCATGCGGGCACGGCGGGGGGGCAGCAATACGGCGTCAAATTCCATGGTGTGTCTCCGGTCTCGGTCTTGTCAAAAATAGGAGCAGCCAGCGCTTATCAGATAAGCATTTCAATATGATTTAATTTTTAAATTCTTATAAATAATGCGCTGCAAGCTATTGTTTTTATAGTGCTCGTGGGGCCTCAGGCCGGCACGAACTTGCGCCCCGCCCGCGTGCGGGCGATGATGGTTTTCATGATCTGCGCCGTACCATCGCCAATCTGGAAGCCCAGCACATCGCGCATGCGCTGCTCCATCAGGCCCCGGTCGTAGCCACCATGGCCGTAGCACAGCAGGCACTGGTGGATCACGTCGTAGGCCAGCTTGGGACCCCACCACTTGGCCATGCCGGCCTCGGCCGTGTGCGGCAGGCCCTGGTCCTTGAGCCACAGGCCCTGCAGGCACAAGAGGCGCGCGCCCTCCACCTCGGTGTCGAACTGCGCCAGCGGGTGCGTCACGCCCTGGAAGGCGGACAGCGGCTGGCCAAACGCCTGGCGCTGGGTGATGTATTCCCAGGTTTCCTCCAGCGCCACGCGCGCCACGGCCAGGCACTGCAGGCCAATCAGCGAGCGCGAGAAATCAAAACCGTGCATCACCTGCACGAAGCCCTTGTTCTCGTCGCCCAGGCGGTGGCTGACAGGCACGCGCACGTTCTCGAAAAAGATCGAGCCCCGGCCAATGGCGCGCTGGCCATGGCAGTCGAAGCGGTTGGTGGTGATACCGGGCAAGTCCATGGGCACCAGCAGCGCTGTCACGCCATGCGCACCGGATTCAGGCGTTCCGGTGCGGCCAAAGACCACAGCGATGTCGGCCTGGTCGGCGGCGGAGATAGACGTTTTTTCGCCGTTGATGACGTATTCGTCGCCCTCGCGCTCGATGCGCAGGCGCAGGTTGGCCGCGTCCGAGCCGCCGCGTGGCTCGGTCAGCGCGATGGCGCAGATCGCTTCGCCCTGCAGAATCTTCTGCAGCCAGGGCCGGGCAACCTCCGGCTGGCCGTATTTCGACAGTATCTGGCTGTTGAGCGAGGCCAGCAGGTTCAGGTACGAAAAGCTCAGATCGGCGCGGGCCATTTCCTCGTGGATCACGCCGGCCGCCAGGCAGCCCATGCCCAGGCCGCCAAATGCCTCGGGCAGCTCGGGCACGATAAAACCGAGCGCCCCCATCTCGCGCAGCAGTGCACGGTCCAGCACACGGGTTTTGTCGCGTTCGAGGAAGCCGGGCGCCACGCGCTCCTGTGCGAAGCGGCGCACCGTCTCGGCCAGGGTCTGCAGGTCCTCGTTGATATAGGGGTTCGGTTGCATCGTCTGTTCTCCCGGCGATTTATTTGGCGTACTTGCGGAACTCGGGCTTGCGCTTGTCCTTGAGCGCATTCACGCCCTCGCGCGACTCTTCGGTGTCGTAGAACAGCTTGAGCGCGTACATGCCCAGGCCCGCAATGCCCGCCTGGTGGGCGGTGTCCATGTTGAAGCTACGCTTGGCAATGGCGATGGCGGTAGGGCTGCGCTCGCAAATGGTCTCGGCCCACTCCTGCACGGTGGCGTCGAGCTGCTCGTGCGGCACGCAGATGTTGGCCAGGCCCATGGCCACGGCTTCCTCGCCCGAGTAGCGCTTGTTCAGGTACCAGATCTCGCGCGCCTTCTTCTCGCCCACCACGCGGGCCAGGAAGGCCGTGCCGTAGCCGGGGTCCACCGAGCCCATCTTGGGGCCCACCTGGCCGAAGATGGCCTTGTCCGAGCAGATGGTCAGGTCGCAAATGGTGCACAGCACGTTGCCGCCGCCAATAGCAAAGCCTTGCACGCGGGCGATCACGGGCTTGGGCACATCGCGGATGGCGGTGTGCAGTTCCTCCATGGGCAGGCCGATGGTGCCGCGCCCGTCGTAGTTGCCATCGTGAGCGGACTGGTCGCCCCCGGTGCAGAACGCCCGGTCGCCCGCGCCGGCCAGCACGATGCAGCCGACACTGCGGTCGTAACCGGCCTTGTTCAGCGCCTTGATGATCTCGTCGCAGGTGGTGCCGCGAAAGGCGTTCATCTTGTCCGGGCGGTTGATGGTGATCCAGGCCACGCCGTTGCGCACTTCGTACAGGATGTCTTCAAAGTTCATGGTGCTCTCTCAGGTAAAGGGTTCAGACAAGAAAAATCAGCACCCCGCCGGGCCGCCCCAAGGCGTGCTGGGCCCCTTGGGGGGCAGCGCAGTACACGCAGTGACAAGCGCGGGGGCGTACATGTTTTCAGCCGTGCATCGTCAGGCCGCCGGAAACGCTGAGCACCTGGCCGGTGACAAAGCTCGCGTCGTCGCTGCCCATGAAGGCAATGGCTGCGGCCAGGTCGTCGCCCTGGCCCAGGCGGCCCAGGGGGATGGCGCTCTTGAAGGCCTCGATCAGCTTGGCCGGGTCGCGCGCGCCTTCGGCCACCCCCGCCAGCAGGGCGGTGTCGGTGGGGCCGGGGCAGACCACGTTCACAGTGATGCTCTGGCGGGCATGCTCGCGCGCCAGGGTCTTGGACAAGGCCACCAGACCGCCCTTGCAGGCAGCGTAGACGGCCTCACCCGACGAGCCGCCGCGTGCGGCGTCGGACGCCACGTTCACGATGCGGCCGTATTTGCGCTCCACCATGCCGGGCAGCACGGCGTGCAGCATGTGCAGTGCGCCGGTGAGGTTGATGGCGATGAGCTTGTCCCATTCGTCCGGCACCGTCTTGACGAAGGGCTTGAAAATGTCCCAGCCCGCGTTGTTGACCAGCACGGCGATAGGGCCGAGCTGCGCCTCGGTCGCGGCCACGGCCGCATCGACCTGGGCGCGGTCGGTGATGTTGCACTGGAACGCCGCGGCCTGGCCGCCTGCGGCGCGGATGTCTGCCGCCACTTTTTCGGCAGCCTCCAGGTTCATGTCAAACACGGCGACCTTGGCCCCCTCCACCGCAAAGCGGCGCGATGCCGCGCCGCCAATGCCACCACCGCCACCGGTCACCACAACCGTCTTGCCCTGAAATCTTTGCATATCGTTCTCCATGGGTTGCCAAGCTTGCTATCGTCGGGTTCATGCGCCTTGTCTTTTCGGCACAATTAAGTAAAGATATTGTCATATCTATTTCTTTCGAATGCAAGAGCTTCATTTCTACTTTCACAAGAACTTATGGTTTTCCCTATGGAAAAAACACTTAGTACCCGTACCGATCTTGCCAACAGGGTTTTCTTCCGGCTCTATCAATGCGCAAACATGTTGCATAAAACTGGCACCCGGGCCGTGGAATCAGAGGGGCTCACGACGCAGCAGTGGGCAGTGCTGGGCGCCCTTTCAAGACCCCAGGTGGCCGAAGGCATGAGCGTGGGCGATCTGGCGCGCTATCTGATGGTGAGTCGGCAAAATCTGTCGGGCCTGATCAGCCGCATGGAGCGCGATGGCCACATCGCTTCCGCGCCCGACCCGCGCGACCGCCGATCACGCCTGGTGACGATGACCGACTCGGGACGCAGGGTGTGGCTGGTGGAGGCGCAGCCCAAGATCCATGGCTACTACGAGGAAGCCCTGGCCGGGTTCTCGGTGAATGACATCACCCACACCTTGCATTACCTGCTCAAGCTGCTGGAGAACATGCAGCGCGTGGACAACGCACAGGGAGGCAACCGGGAGGCAGACTGAGCGAAGTGATCAATGGGGCGCAGGCAGCATCTGCCGACGCCCCTTATCGAGCAAAAAATCGATACAGGTGCGCACGGCGTGCGTCTGGTAGCGGCCCGGCATGTACAGCAGGTACATGCGCGTGCCGAAGATGCTCAGGCGGTAATCCTGCAGCGTGGTCAGCACCTCGCCCGAGGCGATGGCGTCCGCCACCACGTAGTCGGGCACCAGCCCCAGGCCCAGCCCGGCGAGGATGCCCTGGCGCAGGAAGGGGAAATGCTCGGAAATCAGCGTGGGCTCCAGCATGATTTCCTGGCGCTCGTCGCCCCGGTAGGCACTCAGGCGCAACTGCTTGCCCACCACGCCCGAGGTGATCACCGGCGTGCTGCGCAGTTGCTCCAGCGTGCCCGGCAGGCCATGCTGCTCCACGAACCCCCGCGAGGCGCAGGCCAGGTAGCGCACCGGCCCCAGCTCGCGCGCCACCAGCGCGGGCGGCGGCTCGGGCATCACGCGGATGGCGATGTCCACCTCGTCGCGCAGGTTGTCGGCGCGGTTCTCGAACAGCACGTCGAGCACGATGCCGGGGTAGAGCCGCTTGAACTCGATCAGCCAGTCCGACATCACCATCTGCCCGTAGCCGCTGGGCACGCTCAGGCCCACGCGGCCCTGCAGGCCCTGGCCCAGGGTGGCGATGGTCTCGCGCGCGGCGAGCATCTCGTTCTGGATGTTGCGGCCGTGCTCGACCAGGCGCAGGCCCACCTCGGTGGGCTCCACGCGGCGCGTGGTGCGGCGCACCAGTTGCACGCCCACCGACTTTTCCAACTGGTTGAGGTGGTAGCTGACGTTGGCGCGCGTCATCTTGAGCTTGCGCGCGGCCTGGCTCAGGTTGCCGGCGTCGATGATTTCCACCAGCAGCGTCAGAGAGGTCAGGTCCATGGGGTTTGTCTAAAAGCGTTTGACAGTCTGTCAATGGTTCATGTAATTGTCAAGATTGTTTGTCGGCACAACAATCGGGCATCGATCTGACAGTGACCGGAGAACCTTGCATGAGCATCGAAGCCGAGGCCAGTGCCGACAGCCTGCAATCCCAGGGCCTGGCCCATGCCCTCTTTGCCGAGCGCGAAGCCGCCAACATCCCCGAGGCCAGCGCCGCCGCGCCGCGCCCCGTTGCCGCCATCGCCGTGATCGGCGGCGGCACCATGGGCGCGGGCATCACCGTGTCGGCGCTGGATGCGGGCCTGCGGGTAACCATGGTCGAGCGCGATCAGGATTCCATCGCGCGCGGCCAGGCCAATGTCGAGAAGGTCTATGACGGCCTGATCGCCAAGGGCCGCATGACCCCCGAGGCCAAGGCCGCCACCCTGGCGCGCTACACCCCCAGCACCTCGTACGACGACATCGCTCAGGTGGACCTGGTGATCGAGGCCGTGTTCGAGGACATCGAGGTCAAGAAGGCCGTGTTCCAGGAGCTCGACCGCGTGTGCAAGCCGGGCGCCGTGCTGGCCACCAACACCTCCTACCTCGACATCGACGCCATCGCCGCCGTCACGGGCCGCCCGCAGGACGTGATCGGCCTGCACTTCTTCAGCCCGGCCCACATCATGAAGCTGCTGGAGATCGTGGTGCCCGCGCGGGTCAGTCCGGACGTGGTGGCCACCGCCTTCGAGCTGGCCAAGCGCATGAAGAAGGTGCCCGTGCGCGCCGGCGTGTGCGACGGCTTCATCGGCAACCGCATCCTGGCCGTGTACAAGCAGGCCGCCGACTACATCATGGAAGACGGCGCCAGCCCCTACGAGATCGACGAGGCCGTGCGCGGCTTTGGCTACCCCATGGGGCCGTTCCAGGTGACCGACCTGGCCGGCGGCGACATCGGCTGGGCCACGCGCAAACGGCGCCGGGCCGCAGCATTGGCATCGGGCGCCCCCAAGGCGCGCTATGTCGAGGTGGCCGACCGCATCTGCGAGCGCGGCTGGTTCGGCCAGAAGACCGGACGCGGGTTTTATCTCTACCCGCAGGGTTCGCGTGCAGGCCAGCCCGACCCCGAGGTCCTGGCCATCGTGGACGCCGAGCGCGCGAAGAAGGGTGTCACGCCGCGCAAGTTCACGCCCGAGGAAATCATGCGCCGCTACATGGCCGCCATGGTCAACGAAGGCGCCAAGGTGGTGGAAGAGGGCATCGCCCTGCGCCCGCTCGACGTGGACGTGACCTTCCTGTCGGGCTACGGCTTCCCACGCCACCGGGGCGGCCCGATGAAGTACGCCGACATGGTGGGCCTGCCCCAGGTGCTGGCTGACCTGCGGGAGTTCGCCCAGGAAGACCCGCTGTTCTGGAAGCCCGCGCCGCTGCTGGAAAAGCTGGTGGGCGAGGGTCGCAATTTCGACAGCCTGAACAAGGCCGCCTGATTCAAAAACAGGAGCTGGCAGCGCTTGATGGATAAGGGTTTCGGCATGAAAACATGCTGAAAACCAAGGCAATCAAGCGCTACCAGCTATCAAAAACAAAGCACTGACACGAGGCACCCACGCATGGATCTCCAATTCACCCCCGAAGAGCAGGCCTTCCGCGAGGAAGTCCAGTCCTTCCTGAAAGACAAGCTGCCCCAGCGCATTTCCGACAAGGTCAAGGCCGGGCAGCGCCTGTCCAAAGCCGACCAGGAGGAATGGCACGCCATCCTCAACGCGCGCGGCTGGCTCGCCAACCACTGGCCCCAGGAATACGGCGGCCCGGGCTGGGGCGCCGTGCAGAAGTTCATCTTCGACAACGAGTGCGCGCTGGCTGGCGGCCCGCGCATCGTGCCCTTTGGCGTGAACATGCTGGGCCCGGTGCTGATCAAGTTTGGCAACGAGCAGCAAAAGCGCCACTGGCTGCCGCGCATCCTGAGCGGCCAGGACTGGTGGTGCCAGGGCTATTCCGAGCCCGGCGCGGGCTCGGACCTGGCCTCGGTCAAGACCACGGCGGTGCGCCAGGGCGCCCACTACATCGTCAACGGCCAGAAAACCTGGACCACCCAGGGCCAGCACGCCAACATGATCTTCTGCCTGGTGCGCACCGACCGCGAGGCCAAGGCGCAGTCGGGCATCAGCTTCCTGCTGGTGGACATGACGACGCCCGGCGTGGAACTGCGCCCCATCCGCACGCTGGACGGCGACAAGGAAGTCAACGAGGTGTTCTTCACCGACGTGAAGGTGCCCGTGGAGAACCTCGTGGGCGAGGAAAACAAGGGCTGGACCTACGCCAAGTTTCTGCTGACCTACGAGCGCACCGGCATCGCCGGCGTGGGCTTCTGCGTGGCGGCGCTGGCCAAGCTCAAGGTGATCGCTGCCAAGGTGCACAAGAACGGCAAGCCGCTGGACCAGGACCCGCTGTTCGCCGCGCGCATGGCCCAGGTCGAAATTGACCTGGAGAACATGAAGACCACCAACCTGCGCGTGATCGCCGCCGTGGCCGGTGGCGGCGTGCCGGGCGCGGAAAGCTCCATGCTCAAGATCCGCGGCACCGAGATCCGCCAGGAAATCCTCTCGTTGATCCGCCGCGCCATGGGGCCGTATGCGCTGCCCTTCATCGAGGAGGCGCAGTACGCCGGCTACGCCGAGCCGCCCGTGGGCCCGGCCGAGGCCGCCACGGCCGCAGCCAACTACTTCAACTACCGCAAGCTGTCGATCTTCGGCGGCTCCAATGAAATCCAGAAGAACATCATCTCCAAGATGATCCTCGGCCTGTGAGGTTGCAGCGATGAACTTTGAACACACCGAAGACCGCCGCATGCTGGCGGACACCCTGAACCGTTTCGTTTCCGAGCAGGTCGGCATCGAGACGCGCAACCGCATTGCCTACGGCAACACCGGCATGGACACCGCGCTGTGGGCGCAGTTTGCCGAGCTGGGCGCCATTGGCGCGCTGTTCCCTGAAGGCGACGGCGGCTTTGGCGGCGCAGGTTTTGATATTGCGGTCGTATTTGAAGCCCTGGGCCGGGGCCTGGTGGTCGAGCCCTTCCTGGGCGCACTGGTGGTGGGCCGGGCGCTGGGCGCTGCGGGCACCGCCGTGCAGAAGGAGCACATCGCCCGCCTGATCGACGGCAGCACCGTGGCCGCACTGGCGCACGACGAGCCGGGCTCGCACTACGCACTCTCGCGCGTGGAAACCCGTGCCGTGCGCAATGGCGACGGCTGGCTGCTGACGGGCCAGAAGGCCGTGGTGGTGCAGGGCGACAACGCGCAACTGCTGTTGGTGTCGGCCCGCACCTCGGGCGAGGTGGATAGCGAAGAGGGCATCTCGCTGTTCCTGGTGCCCGGCGACGCCGCGCGTCTGACGCGCCGGGGCTACGGCCGCGTCGATGGTGGCCGTGCGGCCGAGATCACCCTGACGAGCGTGCAGGTCGGCCCGGAGGCCCTGTTGGGCGCCGAGGGCCAGGGATTCGCCACGCTGGAGCAGGCGGTGGGCTACGGCATTCTGGCCGTGTGCGCCGAAGCGCTGGGCGCCATGGAAGTGGCCAAGAAAGACACACTCGAATACCTGCAGACGCGCAAGCAGTTCGGCGTGCCGATCGGCAGCTTCCAGGCCTTGCAGCACCGCATGGCCGACCTGCTGCTGGAGGTGGAGCAGTCGCGCTCGGCGGTCATCAATGCCGCGGCAGCCATCGACAGCACGGACCGCACCGAGCGCGAGCGCGCGCTGTCGGCCGCCAAGGTCACCATCGGCCGCATTGGCGCCCTGGTGGCCGAGGAGAGCATCCAGTTGCACGGCGGCATCGGCATGACCTGGGAGCTGCCCCTGTCGCACTACGCCAAGCGCCTGGTCATGGTGGACCACCAGTTTGGCGACGAGGACCACCACCTGGCGCGCTTCATCGCGCTGGGCGGGGTGTAAGGCCTTCAGGGTGCTGGCCCGCAAGCCAGCCGCTGGCGTGGGAGTGAATGTGCAGCGGAACGGGGGGTCAAGCGCCCAGTGCAAGCCCCAGCTTTGCGCGCAAAGACGCATCCAGCCCCGGCAGGCGCTCGCGCACGGCGTCTTCCTGCAGCATGGCCCGGGGGCGCTGCGCCGCCGCCCACACGGGCGCGGGAAAGTGGCTGTCCCAGTCAAAGCGGGCAATCACATGCCAGTGCAGGTGCGGCACCATGTTGCCCAGCGCGGCCAGGTTGATCTTGGTGGGTGCCAGATGGTCGCGCAGCGCCTGCTCCACCACCGTGACGGCGTCCATGCAGTGCTGGCGGTCGGCGCTGCTCAGGTCCGAAAACTCAGCCACATGGGCATTCCACACCACGCGGTAGAACGCCGGGAAACCCGCTTCGTCGGCGCGGATCACGCGCAGCTTTGCACCGCGCCAGACGAGCTGGCCGCCATCGGTATCGCACAAGAAGCAGGCGACCGTCATACGAGGACGCGCTCGATGCCGCCCTGGTTGGCGCGCTGCACGTATTCGGGCAGCCAGTTCTCGCCCAGGATTTGCTTGGCCATTTCGATGACGATGTAGTCGGCTTCGAGCAGGCCGTTTTGCAGATCGTCTTCGTAGCGCTTGAGGCCCTGCAGGCAACTGGGGCAGCTGGTGAGAATTTTCACGTTGTCCTTCGCCCCCACGGCGCCGCTGGCACGCAGTTCGGCCTCGCCCTTGCGCATCTCTTCTTCCTTGCGAAAGCGCACCTGGGTCGAGATGTCGGGGCGTGTCACGCCCAGCGTGCCCGACTCGCCGCAGCAGCGTTCGCTCTTGAGCACCTTGTCGCCCACCAGGGCGCGCACGGTTTTCATCGAGTCGCCCTGCTTCATGGGGTTGTGGCAGGGCTCGTGGTACAGGTAGCCGCCCTGCCCGGCTGGCAGCGTGATGCCTTTTTCGAGCAGGAATTCGTGGATGTCGATGATGCGGCTGCCCGGGAAGATCTTGTCGAACTCATAACCCTGCAGTTGGTCGTAGCAGGTGCCGCAGCTGACCACCACGGTTTTGATGTCGAGGTAGTTCAACGTGGTGGCCACGCGGTGGAACAACACGCGGTTGTCCGTGATCATCTTGTCGGCCTTGTCCTGCATGCCGCTGCCGCGCTGCGGGTAGCCGCAGCACAGGTAGCCTGGCGGGAGCACCGTTTGCACGCCCGCGTGCCACAGCATGGCCTGGGTGGCCAGACCCACCTGGCTGAACAAGCGCTCGGAGCCGCAGCCGGGGAAATAGAACACGGCCTCCGTGTCGCCCGTGGTGGCGGCTGGGTTGCGGATGATGGGTACGTAGTCCTTGTTCTCGATGTCTAGCAACGCACGCGCGGTCTTCTTGGGCAGTCCGCCCGGCAGCTTCTTATTGACGAAGTGGATCACCTGCTCCTTGACCGGCGCCGGGCCCACCGAGGCGGGCGGGCGCTGCGTCTGGCGGCGCGAGATGCCGCGCAGCAAATCCACCGCAATCCGCTGCGCCTTGAAGCCCACGCCCACCATGGCGGCGCGCAGCAGCTTGATGGTGTCGGGATTGGTGGCGTTGAGCATGGCCATGGCCAGCGTGTTGCCGGGACGCCAAGTTTTCTTGCCCATCTTGCGCAGCAGGTTGCGCATGTTCATGGTGACGTCGCCAAAGTCGATCTTCACCGGGCAGGGGTTGTAGCACTTGTGGCACACGGTGCAATGATCGGAGACGTCTTCAAACTCTTTCCAATGCTTGATGGAAACACCCCGTCGCGTCTGCTCCTCGTACAAGAAAGCCTCGACCAGTAGCGAGGTCGCCAGAATTTTGTTGCGGGGCGAATACAGCAGGTTGGCACGCGGCACGTGCGTGGCGCACACGGGCTTGCACTTGCCGCAGCGCAGGCAGTCCTTCACGCTGTCGGCAATGGCGCCAATGTCGCTCTGGCGCATGATCAGCGATTCATGCCCCATCAGGCCAAAGCTGGGCGTGTAGGCGTTGGTCAGGTCGGCATGCAGCAGCGCTGAATTTATAGTGTTTTTAGCCTCTAACGCTTTACCATCAAGCGCTACCCGCTCTTTATTTCGGAGCAACTTACCCTTGTTGAAGTGGCCCTGCGGGTCCACGCGCTGCTTGTATTGCGCAAACGGGCGCAATTCTTCGTCGGTCAGATATTCGAGTTTGGTGATGCCAATGCCGTGTTCGCCCGAGATCACGCCGTCCAGGCTGCGCGCCAGCACCATGATGCGGGCCACCGCCTCGTGCGCGGTCTGCAGCATCTCGTAGTCGTCGCTGTTGACGGGGATGTTGGTGTGCACATTGCCGTCGCCTGCGTGCATGTGCAGAGCCACCCACACGCGCCCCTTGAGCACGCGCTGGTGAATGGCGTTGCACTCGAGCAGCAGTGGCGCAAAGGCGTCGCCCGAAAAAATGTCCTGCAGCGGCGCGCGGATCTGCGTTTTCCAGCTCGCGCGCAAGCTGTGGTCCTGCAGCTGCGGGAACAGCGCTTGCACGCCTTGCAGCCAGCCGGCCCACAGCTGGCGGGCCTGCTCGACCACGTCCAGGGCCTCGGCGACGCGCTCTTCCAGCAGCTCGGGGGCGGCAGTGTCAACATCGCCCGCGCCGCGGGGGCCCAGCGGCAGGTTGCCCTGGCGCAAAAAGGCATCCAGCTCGGCGCACAAGCGCAGCTTGTTGCGCAGGCTCAGCTCGATGTTGATGCGCTCGATGCCGTCGGTGTATTCGGCCATGCGCGGCAGCGGGATGACTACGTCTTCGTTGATCTTGAAGGCGTTGGTGTGGCGGCTGATGGCTGCCGTGCGCTTGCGGTCGGCCCAGAACTTTTTGCGCGCCTCGGCTTGAATAGCGATGAAGCCCTCGCCGCTGCGCGAATTGGCAATGCGCACCACCTCGCTGGTGACGCGCGCCACGGCATCGGCATCGTCACCGGCAATGTCGCCAAACAAGACCATTTTCGGCAAGCCGGCGCGCTTGGACTTGGTGGCATAACCCACGGCTTTCAGATAGCGGTCGTCCAGGTGCTCCAGGCCGGCCAGCACCACGCCCGAGCGCTTTTGCTCGGCGAACATGAAGTCCTTGATCTCGACGATGCTGGGCACGGCGTCTTTGGCATTGCCAAAAAACTCCAGGCACACGGTGCGCGTGTGCTCGGGCATGCGGTGCACCACCCAGCGGGCGCTGGTAATCAGCCCGTCACAGCCCTCCTTCTGGATGCCGGGCAGCCCGGAGAGGAACTTGTCGGTCACGTCCTTGCCCAGGCCCTCCTTGCGGAAGGTTGTGCCGGCAATGTCCAGCCGCTCGGTACGCAGCAGGGTCTTGCCGTCGGCCTCGAAATATTGCAGCTCGAAGCTGGCCATCTCCGCGTCATGGATCTTGCCCAGGTTGTGCCGCAGGCGCGTCACTTCCAGCCACTGGGCATCCGGGGTCACCATGCGCCAGCTGGCCAGGTTGTCGAGCGCCGTGCCCCACAAAACAGCCTTCTTGCCACCCGCGTTCATGGCGACGTTGCCGCCAATGCACGAGGCCTCGGCGCTGGTCGGGTCCACCGCAAACACGTAGCCGCCGCGCTCGGCGGCGTCGGCCACGCGCTGGGTCACCACGCCGGCCTCGGTCCAGATGGTGGCCACCTCGTGGTCAAGACCCGGCAGGCGCCGCATCTCCACCTCGGTCATGGCTTCGAGTTTTTCGGTGTTGATGACAGCACTGCGGTCTGTCAGCGGAATGGCGCCGCCGGTATAACCCGTGCCGCCGCCCCGCGCGATGATCGTCAGGCCCAATTCGATACAGCCCTTGACCAGGCCCGCCATCTCGGCCTCTGTGTCGGGCGTGAGAACGACAAAGGGGTATTCGACGCGCCAGTCGGTCGCATCGGTCACGTGGCTCACGCGCGAGAGGCCGTCGAACTTGATGTTGTCACCAGCCGTCAGGCGCCCCAGCACACGGCGCGTTTTGCGGCGCAACTGTGCGACATCCTCAAAGGACGCATCAAAGCGCTGCACGGCGCTGCCTGCGGCCTGCAGCAAGCCGCCCACCAGCGCATCGCGGGCGGCGTCGCTTTCAGGGGTGCGGCGCTTTTGCACCTCGCCCAGGCGGTGCTCCAGGGCCTGCACCAGCTGGCGGCGGCGCTGGGGATTGTCGAGCAGGTCGTCCTGCAGGTAGGGGTTGCGCTGCACCACCCAGATGTCGCCCAGCACTTCATACAGCATGCGGGCCGAGCGGCCCGTCAGGCGCTCCTGGCGCAGTTGCTGCAGGGTACCCCAGGCATCCTCGCCGAGCAGGCGGATGACGATCTCGCGGTCCGAAAAGCTGGTGTAGTTGTAGGGGATTTCGCGCAAACGCACGGGCTCGGGGGCCTGCGCCATCAGGGCGGCCAACGCGGTGGGAGCATTCATTCGGTAAAACCTGGGGTAAGGGCGCGCGCCCGGTGGCCTGGGAAACTCGGGGCTGCGTATTTTAAGGTGGCCCAACGGAAAACGCCCTTGCACGGCCCCAAGGGCCAAGGCAAGGGCGCCAAAACCAGCAAAAAGCCTAGAACAGCACGCGGCAGCGCAGCGTGTTGGGCACCTGCTGCAGCTTTTGCAACGCCAGCTCGGACGAGGCAGCATCGATGTCGATCACCACATAGCCAATGGCTTCGTTGGTCTGCAAGGACTGCGCGGCCACGTTGATGTGGTTGTCGGAGAACACGCGGTTGATTTCGGCCATGACACCCGGCACGTTGCGGTGCACATGCAGGATGCGGTGCTTGCCGCGCTGCGCCGACAGGGCGACCTCGGGGAAGTTGACCGACGAAATGGTGGTGCCGTTGTCGCTGTAGCGGACGAGCTTTTCCGCCACCTCCAGGCCGATGTTGGCCTGCGCCTCCAGCGTGGAGCCTCCAATGTGCGGCGTGAGAATCACGTTGTCCAGGCCGCGCAAGGGCGAGACAAACTCGTCCTTGTTGCTGCGCGGCTCGACCGGGAACACGTCCACGGCTGCGCCCAGCAGCTTGCCGTCTTTCAATGCCTGGGCCAGGGGCTCGATCTCGACCACGGTGCCACGCGAGGCGTTGATGAGGATGGCGCCCTGCTTCATGGCCGCAATCTCGGCTGCGCCCATCATCCACTGCGTCGAGGGCAACTCGGGCACGTGCAAGGTCACGATGTCGCTGGTTGCCAGCAACTCCGGCAGCCCTGCGGCCTGGCGTGCATTGCCCAAGGGCAGCTTGGCCACCACGTCATGGAACTGCACCTGCATGCCCAGTGCCTCGGCTAGCACCGACAGCTGCGAGCCAATCGCACCATAGCCGACGATGCCCAGCGTCTTGCCACGCACCTCGAAGGCGTTGTCGGCCGACTTGAGCCATCCGCCCCGGTGCGCCACAGCGTTCTTTTCAGGCACACCGCGCAGCAGCAAGATGGCCTCGGCCAGCACCAGTTCGGCCACTGAGCGGGTGTTGGAATACGGCGCATTGAAGACCGCAATACCCCGGTCGCGCGCGGCCTTCAGGTCGACTTGGTTGGTGCCAATGCAAAAACACCCAATGGCCACCAGCTTGTTCGCATGCGCCAGCACCTCGGCCGTCAGCTGCGTGCGCGACCGGATGCCGATGAAGTGCACGTCAGCAATACGCTCGATGAGTTCCTCCTGCGGCAGTGCGCCAGAGAGGGACTCGATCTGGCTGTAGCCCGCGTTGCGCAGCACCTGCAGTGCGGAAGGGTGCAGGCCTTCGAGCAGAAGAAACCTGATTTTGCTTTTATCCAGCGATGTGGGGCCCATGGCTATCCTGATGCGATGCGAGACGGGTCGGCTGTAAAGGCTGCCCGTCTCTGGTGAATGTGCGAAATGATCGTAGCATGGTGCAGCGCACAAAACCGGCGGCTGGAGAGGCGCCACTAACTGCGTCATGGGCAAATATCCCCCGATAAAACGGGGTTTACCCGCTGGAGGAATCGGGCCAGCATGGTTACAAAAGTCCCTTGGCTGTGTGACAGTCATGGTTCTGTCATGCTGCCACCCTACGATGAATCGTTGTCCATTTGCACGAGGAGATACCCATGAAACACCGCTCCCTGGCCCTTTGCGCTGCCGCGGCCCTGTTGGCCAGCACGGCCGCCCAGGCACAGACCGAAATCCAGTGGTGGCACGCCATGACCGCTGTGAACAACGAGTGGGTCAACGATCTGGCCAACCAGTTCAATGCCAGCCAGAGCGAATACAAGGTCATCCCGACGTACAAGGGCACCTATGACGAGAACATGACCGCTGCCATTGCCGCGTTTCGTTCGGGCAATGCGCCGCACATCCTGCAGGTGTTCGAGGTGGGCACCGCCACCATGATGGCCAGCAAGGGCGCCACCGTGCCCGTGGGCAAGGTGATGAGCGACGCGGGCCTGGCCTTCGACCCCAAGGCCTACATCCCCGCCGTGGCCGGCTACTACACGGCGCCCAGCGGCCAGATGCTGAGCTTCCCGTTCAACAGCTCCACCACGGTTTTTTATTACAACAAGGACGCTTTCAAGAAGGCCGGTCTGAACCCGGACAAAGCCCCCGCAACCTGGCCTGAGGTGTTCGACGCGGCCAAGAAACTCAAGGCCAGCGGCAGCACCTGCCCGATGACGCTGGCCTGGATGGGCTGGACGCAGCTCGAGAGCTTCTCCACCTGGCACAACGTCGAGTTCGCTACCAAGGCCAACGGCCTGGGCGGCATGGATGCGCGACTCAAGATCGATTCGCCCCTGCACGTGCGCCACATCGACAACCTGGCCAAGGCGGCCGCAGCGGGCGAGTTCGTCTACAAAGGCCGGGGCTCGCAGGCGCAAGCGTCGTTCGTCTCGGGCGAATGCGCCATGATCCAGACGTCTTCGGGCTTCTATGGCGATGTGGCCAAAAATGCCAAGTTCGCCTATGGCCTGGCACCCATGCCCTACTACGCCGACGTGAAGGGCGCACCGCAAAACACCGTGATCGGCGGTGCCAGCCTGTGGGTGATGGCGGGCAAGAAGCCTGCCGAGTACAAGGGTGTGGCCAAGTTCTTTGACTTCCTGTCGCAGACCAAGGTACAAGCCGCCAGCCATCAGCGCACGGGCTACCTGCCCATCACGCTGGCCGCCTATGACCTGACCGAAAAGTCGGGCTTCTACAAGGACCGCCCTGGAACCGACGTAGCGGTGCAGCAGATGATCCGCAAAACGACCGACAAGTCACGCGGTATTCGCCTGGGCAACTATGTGCAGATCCGCACCATCGAGGACGAAGAGCTCGAACAGGTCTGGTCGGGCAAGCAGACGGCCAAGGCCGCATTGGGCAACATCGTGCGCCGGGGCGATGAGCTGCTGGTGCGCTTTGAGCGCGCCAACAAGGGAAAATAAAGCGCGGGGCACCTGAAAGCGCGCTAGCGCGCTGATGGCCCGCAACTGGTCAGCCCGCCGAACAAGCCCCCAGGGGCCTCGGCGGGCGTCTTCTTTTTTTGAGCTCTCATGGAAAAACGTGTTCTTTTCCGATCGGCCTGGCTGCCCTGGGTGCTCATGGCGCCCCAGTTGGTCATCATCAGCGTGTTCTTTTTCTGGCCCGCCAGCCAAGCACTTCTGCAATCCATGCAGGTGCAAGACGCATTTGGGCTGTCCACCGAATGGGTGGGTTTTCAGAATTTTCTCCAGCTCTGGGACGATCCCACCTACCTGGCATCGTTCAAGACCACGGCCTGGTTTTCGGTACTGGTGGCCGGGCTGGGCATTGGCATCTCGCTGGTGCTGGCCATTTTTGCCGACCGCATCGTGCGCGGCGCCATGGTCTACAAGACGCTTTTGATCATGCCGTACGCGGTGGCACCGGTGATTGCGGGCGTGCTGTGGGTGTTCATCTTCTCGCCCTCGATTGGCGTGGCAACGTTTGGCCTGCGCGCCCTTGGTGTGGACTGGAACTACCTCATGAACGAGGGCCAGGCGATGACACTGATCATCATCGCCTCGGTGTGGAAGCAAATCTCCTACAACTTCCTGTTCTTCCTCGCCGGGCTGCAGTCCATTCCCAGATCTTTGATCGAAGCGGCTGCCATTGACGGCGCCGGCCCGCTGCGCCGGTTCTGGAACATCCAGCTGCCGCTGCTCTCGCCGACCACTTTCTTTCTGCTGGTGATCAACATCGTCTACGCCTTTTTCGACACCTTCGGGATCATCGACGCGACCACCTCGGGCGGCCCCGGGCAGTCGACCTCGATCCTGGTCTACAAGGTATACCAGGACGGCTTCAAAGCGCTGGACCTGGGCGGCTCGGCGGCGCAATCCGTGATCCTGATGGTCATCGTGGTCGCCTTGACCGTGGTGCAGTTCCGCTATGTCGAAAAGAAAGTGCAGTACTGAAATGGCCCCCACGCTCATCGCTTCGCGTATCGCTGCCCCCCGAGGGGGAGCGTCAGTGCCTTCGGGCGGCCGGGCGGCACTGCCATGACCCCCACACTCATCGCTTCGCGCATCGCTACCCCCCGAGGGAGAGCGTCAGTGCCTTCGAACAGCCGGGCGGCACTGCCATGATTGACCGCCGCCCCTGGCTCAACGTTCTGTCGCATGCCGTCATGGTGTTTGGCGTGCTGATCGTGGCCTTCCCGCTGTACCTGGCCTTCATCGCCTCGACCCACACCGCGCAAGAGATCGTGCAAGCCCCCATGCCGCTGCTGCCGGGCAGCAATACGTGGGAAAGCTACAAGGCTGCATTGCTCGGATCGGGCAAGCTGGGCTCCAACACCACGGTGGCGCACATGATGTGGGTGAGCTTTGTCACCGCCATGGTGATCACGATCGGCAAGATCGCCATCTCACTGCTCTCGGCGTTTGCCATCGTGTTCTTCCGCTTTCGCTTCAAGATGCTCTGCTTCTGGGCCATCTTTGTCACGCTGATGCTGCCCGTGGAAGTGCGCATCCTGCCGACCTACAAAGTGGTGGCCGACCTGGGCATGCTCAACAGCTACGCAGGCCTCACGCTGCCGCTGATCGCGTCCGCCACCGCCACCTTCCTGTTCCGCCAGTTCTTCCTGACGGTGCCGGACGAGCTGGTGGAAGCCGCCCGCATGGACGGCGCAGGGCCGATGCGTTTCTTTAAGGACGTGCTCGTGCCGCTGTCTAAAACCTCGATCGCCGCGCTGTTCGTCATCCAGTTCATCTACGGCTGGAACCAGTACCTGTGGCCGCTCTTGATGACCACCAGCGAAGACATGTACCCGGTGGTGATCGGTATCAAGCGCATGGTCGCTGGCGGCGGCGAGGCCGCGATTGACTGGAACGTGGCCATGGCCACCGCCATCCTGGCCATGCTGCCACCGGCCTTCGTGGTCGTGCTCATGCAAAAGTGGTTCGTCAAGGGCCTGGTCGATACCGAAAAATAAGAACATTTCGACTTCTAACGCTTATCTGTATTACGCAAACAGCTACAAAAACAAGAGCATCATGGCATCTATTTCTCTGCGCAACATCATCAAACGCTACGGCCATGGGCCCAAGGCCAACCAGGTGATCCACGGGGTCAGCGCCGAAGTAGGCGATGGTGAATTCGTTGTCATCGTCGGGCCGTCCGGTTGCGGCAAATCGACCTTGTTGCGTATGGTGGCCGGGCTGGAGGAAATCTCGGGCGGCGAGATCGCCATCGGCAGCCGCGTGGTCAACAACCTGGAACCCGCCCAGCGCGACATCGCCATGGTGTTCCAGAACTACGCGCTGTATCCGCACATGAGCGTGTTCGACAACATGGCCTATGGCCTGAAAATCGCCAAGGTGCCCAAGGACGAGATCAAGACGCGGGTCGACAAGGCGGCGAAGATTCTGGAACTGGGGCATCTGCTCGAGCGCAAGCCGCGCGAACTCTCGGGCGGCCAGCGCCAGCGCGTGGCCATGGGCCGCGCCATCGTGCGCCAGCCGCAGGTGTTTTTGTTCGACGAACCGCTGTCCAACCTGGACGCCAAGCTGCGCGCCCAGACCCGTCTTGAAATTCAGAAACTGCACCGCGAGCTCGGCATCACCAGCCTGTTCGTCACACACGACCAGGTCGAAGCCATGACGCTGGCGCAGCGCATGATCGTGATGAACGGCGGCAACATGGAACAGTTCGGCACTCCTGAAGAGGTCTACCACCAGCCCGCCAGCGTCTTTGTGGCCAGCTTCATCGGCTCGCCCCCGATGAACCTGCTGCGCCACGCGCCGGGTGCGCGCCCTGGCACGCTGCTGGGCATCCGCCCCGAGCACCTGGATGTGGGCACAGACGGCTGGGAGGTCACGGTGGATACGGTGGAACTCTTGGGCGCCGAGCGCCTGATCTACGCCCGAGTCGATGGCGAGCCGCTCATCGTGCGCGTGGAGGAAGGCACACACGCCCCCCAGCCCGGCGACATTTTGCATGTGGCCCCGCGTGAGAACCGCCTGCACTGGTTCAATACTGAAACCGGCAAACGCCTCTGAGCCCACCGCCATGCATACACCGTGGCCCTACCCCCGCTGGATCGCCCACCGTGGCGCTGGTACGCTGGCTCCTGAAAACACCCTGGCCGCCTTCCGCCTGGGAGCCCAGCACGGCTACCGCATGTTCGAGTGCGACGCCAAACTCTCCCACGACGGCGTGCCCTTTTTGATGCACGACGCCACCCTCACGCGTACCACCAACGCCGCCCTGGTGCTGGGTGCCGGTGCCAGCACCACCGGTGGCGACCATCCCTGGGGCCAGCTGGCGCAGCTGGATGCGGGCCGCTGGCATGGACGCCAGTACGCAGGCGAGCCGCTGCCCCTGCTTTCGAACATTGCATGCTTTTGCCTGGCCAACCGTTATTTCCTGAACATCGAGATCAAGCCCACGCCCGGGCAGGAAGAAATCACCGGGCGCGTGGTGGGCGAGCATGCGGCGCAACTGTGGCACGGGCAGGCCGTGCCACCGCTGCTGTCATCCTTTCAGCCCGAGGCCCTGGCCGGCGCCCAGGCCACGGCACCGCACATCCCCCGTGCGCTGCTGGTTGACACATGGTGGGACGGCTGCCTGGACATGGCCCGGCAGCGCGGCTGCGTGGCCCTCGTGTGCAACCACGCGCTGTGGGACGCCGCCCTGGTGCGCCAGGTGCACGGCCTGGGCCTGCGCTGCCTGAGCTATACGGTGAACGACGAATGGGCCGCGCAGCGCCTGATCGCCCTGGGCACCGACGGCATCATTACCGACCGGGTGGATCTTTTCAGCCCGGCCGACTGAAAACAAAGCCGATCAACCGCGCCAGCCGCGCCGCAGCACCCACTGGCAGGTGGCGCACGCCAGCACCAGCGCGGCATAGGTCAGCAACTTGCCGTCGCGCCCCAGCCACCACAGGCCCGCAGCCAACACCCCGCAGCCCACCGCAAAAACGATAGCTGCTTGCGCCCACCAGGAGAGCGCCGCAGCCGATTTGCCCATTAGCCAACGGCTCCCCGGCGCCAACAAAACGGCCAGGACAGCCGCAGGAGCGACGAAATTGAGCAGGTGGTTCAGGGCGATCAGTGGGTCCATAAAATGACGTAAATCAAGACTTGCGCAGTCGGTGTCACTCCCTACGCATAACAATTTTATAATCTGGACATGTCTGTCTGGGCCCTTGGCATCAATCACACGACCGCGCCGCTTGATCTGCGCGGCCGTTTTGCGTTTGCCCTCGACCAGATTGCCCCCACCCTGCAGGGCCTGCGCCAGTCTTTGGGCGAAGGCAGCCCGCACGGCAAAGTGGAAACAGCCATTGTCTCCACCTGCAACCGCACCGAAATTTATTGTGCAGGCGAACAGCCCGCGCTGGATCACACGCTGGGCTGGCTGGCCCACAGCGGCGGCGTCAGCCCCGAGCTGCTGCGTTCGCACTCTTACGTGCTGGAAGAAGGCCCCGTAGCGCGCCACGCCTTCCGCGTGGCCAGCGGGCTCGACTCCATGGTGCTGGGCGAGCCGCAGATTCTGGGCCAAATGAAGGATGCCGTGCGCGCCGCCGAAAGCGCGGGCGCCCTGGGCTCCACACTCAACCAGCTGTTCCAGCGCAGCTTTGCGGTCGCCAAAGAGGTACGCACCTCCACCGAAATCGGCGCCCACAGCATCAGCATGGCCGCCGCCGCCGTGCGCCTGGCCAGCCAGTTGTTTGAAGATCTGGGCAAGACGCGCGTGCTGTTTGTCGGTGCGGGCGAAATGATCGAGCTGACCGCCACGCACTTTGCCGCGCGCAACCCCAAAGCCATCGCCATTGCCAACCGCACCCTGGAGCGCGGTGAGAAGCTTGCCACCCGCTTTGGCGCACAGGCCATGCGCCTGGCCGACCTGCCCGATCGCCTGCACGAGTTCGACATCGTGGTGAGCTGCACCGCCAGCAGCCTGCCCATCGTGGGCCTGGGCGCTGTCGAGCGCGCGCTCAAAAAACGCCGCCACCGTCCGATGTTCATGGTCGATCTGGCCGTTCCGCGCGACATCGAGCCCGAAGTCAAACAGCTTGAAGACGTCTACCTCTACACCGTGGACGATCTGGCCGGCGTGGTGCAAACCGCCCAGGCCAGCCGCCAGGCCGCCGTGGCGCAGGCCGAGGCCATCATCGATGCGGGCGTGCAAAGCTTCATGCACTGGATGGACCAGCGCGACCCAGAGCACGGCGTGGTGCCGCTGATCCGCCAGATCAACGGTCAGGCCGATACCTGGCGCGCCATCGAAATCGCCCGCGCCCGCAAGCGCCTGGCGCGGGGCGAAGACCTGGACGCAGTGCTCGAAGCCCTCTCGCGGGGCGTGGCCCGTAAGATGCTGCACGGCACCATGGCCGAATTGCGCAACGCCGACACCGCAGCGCGCGCACAGACCGCAAACACGGCCTCGCGCCTGTTTTTGCGTTCTCAAAGCAAAAAACCGCTTTAGCGCCCACCCTGCGTGCGCCAGTAGCTACATTTTTTGTAGCTCAACACACTTTTTCTGCATGAAACCTTTTCTCCGCAACCAGTTGGAGCGCTACGCCCGGCGCCTGCAGGAGCTCGACTTCCTGCTCTCGCGCGAAGACATCATGGCCGACATGGCGCAATACCGCGTGCTCTCGCGCGAGCACGCCGAGGTCACGCAGATTGCTGGCCGCTACGCCCGCTGGTGCCAGCGCACCGATGACCTGGCCGGTGCGCGCGAGATGCTGCAAGACGCCGACATGGCCGACATGGCGCAGGAAGAAATCAACAGCTGCGAAACCGAGCTGCAGCAACTCGAAGATGAACTCCAGCGCCTGCTGCTGCCCAAGGACCCTGACGATGCGCGCAACGCCTTCCTGGAAGTTCGCGCGGGCACGGGCGGCGACGAGTCAGCCCTGTTCGCGGGCGACCTGGCGCGCATGTACATGCGCTACGCCACCAACGTCGGCTGGAAGGTCGAAGTCGTCAGCGAGAGTCCGGCCGAACTGGGTGGCTACAAGGAAATTGTGCTGCGCATCGAAGGCGAACAGGTTTACGGCCAGCTGCGCTTTGAATCCGGTGGCCACCGTGTGCAGCGCGTGCCTGTCACCGAAACCCAGGGCCGTATCCACACCAGCGCCTGCACCGTGGCCGTGATGCCCGAGCCCGATGAGCGCGAGGCCATCAAGATCAACCCGGCCGACCTGCGCATCGACACCTTCCGTGCCAGCGGCGCCGGGGGCCAGCACATCAACAAGACTGACTCGGCCGTGCGCGTGGTGCACCTGCCCACCGGCATCGTGGCCGAATGCCAGGACGGCCGCAGCCAGCACGCCAACAAAGCCAAGGCACTGCAGGTGCTGCAGGCGCGCATCCACGAAAAAGAACGCAGCGAGCGCGCCGCCAAAGAGGCCGCCGAGCGCAAGGGCCTGATCGGCAGCGGCGACCGCAGCGACCGCATCCGCACCTACAACTTCCCGCAGGGGCGCCTGACCGACCACCGCATCAACCTCACGCTGTACAAGCTGCTGTACGTGATGGAGGGCGACCTGGGCGACGTGCTGCAAGCCCTGCAACACGCCCGCGAAGCCGAGCAATTGGCCGAACTGGAACACAGCACGGCGTGATCCAGAGTTGAGATAAAAACAGCCTCCAACGCTTACCCATCAAGCGCTGACAGCTATTCATTCAGAAGCACCATGACCTTGCAGCAGGCCCTGTCCACCGCCCTGTCCCAGGGCCTGGCGCGCATCGACGCACAGATACTGCTGCTGCATGTGCTGGGCCGCGCTGGCCACGACCGTGCCTGGCTGATCACCCACGACACCGATGCCCTTCCCCCGGCTTTGCAAGCGCAGTTTGAAGCCCTGTGCCAGCGCCGCCGGGCGGGCGTACCCGTGGCCTACCTCACAGGCCGCAAGGCGTTCTACGGGCTGGAGCTGCAGGTGGATGAGCGCGTACTCGACCCCCGTCCCGACACCGAAACCCTGGTGGACTGGGCCCTGGAAGTCCTGGCCCACCAACCCGCACCGCGCGTGGTGGACCTGGGCACCGGCAGCGGCGCCATCGCCCTGGCCCTGCAGCAGCAGCGCCCTGACGCCCTGGTGCTGGCCGTGGACGCCAGCACGGACGCCCTCATCGTGGCGCAGGCCAACGCCACGCACCTGGGCCTGCCGGTGCATTTCCACCATGGGCACTGGCTGCAGGGGCTGGCAGGCGGTTTTGATGCCATCGTATCCAACCCGCCCTACATTGCCGCCGCCGACCCGCATCTGGCCGCCCTCACGCACGAGCCGCTCGCGGCCCTGGCCAGCGGCGCCGACGGCCTGGACGACCTGCGCAGCATCATCGCGCAGGCCCCGGCCCATCTGGCGCCCGGCGGCTGGCTGCTGCTGGAACACGGCCACGACCAGGCCGATACGGTCGGCGCCCTGCTCCATGCGGCAGGGCTGGAGCAGGTGCAAAACCGCAAAGACCTCGCCGGCATCGTGCGTTGCTCGGGCGGCCAGAAGCCAACAGTGAAATAATCCCCCCTTTACCCTTCCCCACCCACCGGGCCTTGCGGCCCCTCTCGGAGCCTCCATGAGCGATACCCACAAGCGCATCGACGATCTCGTCAAGACCAACGACATCCTGCTGTTCATGAAAGGCACTGCCAGCTTCCCAATGTGTGGTTTCTCCGGCCGCGCCATCCAGATCCTGAAGGCCTGCGGCGCCGATCCCAAGGCCATCACCACGGTCAACGTCCTGGACGACGACGAAATCCGCCAGGGCATCAAGGACTACAGCCAGTGGCCCACCATTCCGCAGCTCTACGTCAAGGGCGAATTCATCGGCGGCTCGGACATCATGATGGAGATGTACGAGTCGGGCGAACTCAAGCAGACGCTGGGCACCTGAGCCCGCACAGGCCGTTGTGTTGCCTGATCCCCAGCCGCCTCCGGGCGGCTTTTTTCATGGGCGCAACAGCAGGGTTTTCACAGGGTAGTTTCTGCATTGAGATCCGAGCGCTTGTATGCTTGAATGGGATCGTTTCTTCACTGCAGGAGCATGCCATGACCCGCCATAGCCTTGTTCCCCAGACCCTGAGCCTGCCTGTGGCCCAGATGCGCAGCGTGTTCTGCACCAGCGATGTGGAACGCAAGCTCGCCCGGCTGCAGGACGCCGGCCAGCCGCGCGATTTCGACAACCTGCGCAGCATGTACGAACGCATGCTGGAGCGCGGACCCGAACGTTTCCAGGTCAAGCCGCAGGGCGTGCCCGACATGGCCGTCCTGTACGACCGGCTACCCAACTTCACCGAGGTGCTCGACGATGTGCGCCGCCACGTTGCCCTGGCGCAGGACAGCCGCGACGGCCTGGAGGTCACGCCCATGCTGCTGCTGGGGCCACCCGGCATCGGCAAGACCCATTTCGCCCGCCAGCTGGCCGAATTGCTGGGCACGGGCATGAACCTGCTGCCCATGAGCTCGATGACGGCCGGCTGGCTGCTCTCGGGCTCCTCCTCCCAATGGAAGGGCGCACGCCCCGGCAAGGTCTTCGAGGCGCTGGTGGAAGGTGAATACGCCAACCCCGTGATCGTGGTGGACGAGATCGACAAGGCCAGCGGCGATGCCCAGTACGACCCGCTGGGCGCGCTCTACAGCCTGCTGGAGCACGACACAGCACAGAACTTTACGGACGAATTCGCCGAGGTGCCCATCGACGCCAGCCAGGTCATCTGGATCACCACGGCCAATGACAGCCGGGGCATCCCCGACCCGATCCTCAACCGCATGAACGTGTTCGAGGTGCAAGTGCCCACCGTGGAGCAGGCGCGCAGCATTGCCCACATGCTCTACACCGGCATCCGCGCCGCACATGACTGGGGGCGGCTGATCGATCCCGAGCCGCAGAGCGATGTGCTGGACTGCCTGTCCCATATGCCCCCGCGCGAAATGCGCCGCGCGCTCATGGCCGCCTTTGGCAATGCCCGGCTGGACCACCGCTGCACGGTGGAAGTGGCTGACCTGCCCAAGGGCGCCGCCGGTCGCGGCCGCATCGGCTTTATGCAATAGCGCTCGCGCCCTTCAGCGCGGGCTGGACGGACCGGGCGGGCAGATACACTCGCTCTACCGGTGTGCCGCAGGCCACGCTCTGCCTTTTTCATGACACTGACGCAAAGCCTCTTCGTGATCGGGCTGCTGATTGCAGCCAGCGCTTTCTTTTCGATGGCCGAAATCTCACTCGCGGCCGCGCGGCGCTTGCGCCTGCGCCAACTGGCCGACGAAGGCGACGCACGCGCCGAACGGGTGCTGCGCGTGCAGGACCAGCCCGGCGACTATTTCACGGTGGTGCAGATCGGGCAAAACGCGGTGGCCATCCTGGGCGGCATCGTGGGGGAAGGCGCCCTCAGCCCGTATTTCAGCGCCCTGATGGAACTGTGGCTTTCCAGCAAAACGGCGCAGACGGTGGGGTTTCTCGCATCCTTCACCATCATTACCTCGTTGTTCATTCTTTTTTCAGACCTGTTCCCCAAGCGCCTGGGCATGGCCAGGCCGGAGCGGCTGGCGGTTGCCCTGGTGCAACCCATGGCGTGGTGCATCACGCTGCTGCGGCCGGTGGTCTGGCTTTACAGCCGGGCGGCGGATGTGCTGTTCAGGGTGCTGGGCCTGTCCTCGCTGCGCGACGACCGCATCACCTCCGACGACATCCTGGCGACGATGGAGGCCGGCGCCCGTGCCGGTGTGCTGGCCGCGCGCGAGCAGCAGGTTATTACCAATGTTTTTGAGTTGGACACGCGCACCGTCTCCAGTGCCATGTCGCCCCGTGACCGGGTGGCTTTTTTCCTGCGCGACGAGTCCGACGCCGTGATCCGCCTGCGCATTGCCGCCGAGCCTTTCTCGACCTACCCCGTCTGCGAGCGCGATATCGACCACGTGGTGGGCTATGTAGACGCCAAGGATTTGTTCCAGCGCGTACTCAACAACCAGCCCATTTCGCTGCTGGACGACAGCCTGGTGCGCAAGGTGCTGATCGTTCCCGACCGGCTTACCCTGTCGGAAGTGCTGGAGCAATTCCAGCAGGCACACGAAGATTTCGCTGTCATCGTGAATGAGTACAGCCTGGTCGTCGGCGTGGTGACGCTCAACGATGTGATGAGTACCGTGATGGGCGACCTCGTGGGCAATGAAGACGAAGAACTGATCGTGCGGCGCGATGACAACTCCTGGTTGATCGACGGTGTCACGCCCATCGAGGATGTACTGCGGGTGCTCTCGCTCGACGATCTGCCGCACGCCGGAGAATACGAAACCCTGGCCGGCTTTCTCATGGTGATGCTGCGCCGCGTCGCTCGGCGCACCGACAGCGTGGTGTGGGGCGGCTACAAGTTCGAAGTATTGGATGTGGACAGCTACCGCATTGACCAAGTCATGGTTTCGCGCCTGTCTGCCGCCACACCGCCGGAAGCAGCAAGCACCTGAAATGCAGGTTCAGCCAGTCGCCTAGCCTTCGAACCGCCAGTTGCGCTGTGCCGAGAACACAGCGTTCGGGTAAGGCGCCCGGCCCCGGCTACCGTTGTAGCGGCCCAGGGTCATGTACAGGTCGCCGCGCTCCCGATCCATGTAGTGGCGCAGGATCACACAACCAAAACGCAGGTTGGTCTGCATGTGGAACAGCGTGCCGGGATCGCCATCACCGATGAGCCGTGTCCAGAACGGCATGACCTGCATGTAGCCGCGGGCGCCCACGCTGGAGACAGCAAATTTGCGGAAAGCGCTTTCCACCTGGATCAGGCCGAGCACCAGCGAGACATCCAGCCCCGCACGTCCGCTTTCGTACCAGACCGTCTGCAAAAAATCGCGCCGCACCTCCCAATCAGGTTTGCGACGACGCAGGCGGTCACTCATGGCGCCCAGCCAGCGCAGGTAGTGCAGGCGCGCTTCGGTGGAGGCAAAAATGGGCTCAGGCGGCGCCCGGTTGCCAATGGCAGAGCTCAGTGCCGTGCGCACCGAATCCATGAGCGGCTCCTCCAGCTGCCTTCCCGCGTGCGCCTGCCCCGGAACCGCCAGCCAGGCCGCAGGCCCGGCAGCCAGCGAAACGAGGCAGGCGCGCCGCGAGATGCCTGGGATCATCGGGCCAGACGGCCCAGGACATGGGCCAGGATATCGGACACGGCCACCTTGGTGGCGGCGCTGTCGCGGCGGTGCTGGTATTCGACCTGGCCGTCCTTGAGGGCGCGGTCGCCAATGGTCACCCGGTGCGGCACGCCGATCAGTTCCCAGTCGGCGAACATGGCGCCGGGGCGCTCGCCCCGGTCGTCCAGGATCACGTCCACGCCAGCGGCCTGCAACTGCGCATACAGCTGCTCGGCCTGGGCTTTGACCTCGGGGAAGCGCTCGGGCGTGATAGGGCAGAGCACCACGGTGAAGGGGGCAATAGCGTCGGGCCAGATGATGCCGCGCTCGTCGTGGTTCTGCTCGATGGCCGCCGCCGGCAGGCGCGTGATGCCGATACCGTAGCAGCCCATCTCGAAATGGGCGGGCTTGCCGTCTTCGCCCAGGAAGGTGGCGTTCATGGCCTTGCTGTACTTGGTGCCGAGATAAAACACATGGCCTACTTCGATGCCGCGCTCAATCGCAAGTTCTCCTTGGCCATCGGGTGAGCGGTCGCCCACCACCACGTTGCGCAGGTCGGCCACCAGGGCTGGCTCGGGCAGGTCGCGGCCCCAGTTCACGCCGGTCATGTGGAAATCGACCGCGTTGGCGCCGCAGATCCAGTCGGCCATCACGGCCACCTCGCGGTCGGCCACGATGCGCACCGGCTGGCGCAGCCCGATGGGACCCAGGTAGCCCGGCGTGCAGCCAAAATGCGCCTCGATCTCGGCCACGGTGGCAAAGCGGAAACCCGCATCCAGCCCTGGCACCTTGGCCACCTTGATCTCGTTCATGTCGTGATCACCACGCAGCAGCAGCAGCCAGACTTCGCTTTTGACGATCTCGTCAGCCTCGTTGGTCTCGTCGGTCGCC
>NZ_BAAGQN010000018.1:138178-157499 GCF_054783455.1 Simplicispira piscis | reverse complement strand
GGCTTGTGCTGCAGCGGGGCGCGGACCGGCGGGCGCCAGGGCCTCGGCCTTTTCCATGTTGGCTGCGTAATCGCTGCCCGGGCAGAAGACGATGGCGTCCTCACCGGTGGCGGCAATCACCTGGAACTCTTCGCTCAGATCGCCGCCAATGGCGCCGCTGTCGGCCGCCACCGCACGGTACGTCAAACCAAAGCGGTCAAAAATGCGCCGGTAAGCCTGTGCCATGACTTGGTAGCTGGCCTTGGCCGCCACCTGATCGCGGTCAAAGCTATAAGCGTCCTTCATGGTGAACTCACGTCCACGCATCAGGCCAAAGCGGGGGCGGCGTTCGTCGCGGAACTTGGTCTGGATCTGGTAGAAATTCTTGGGCAGCTGCTTGTAGCTGCGCAGTTCCTGGCGCGCAATGTCAGTGACCACTTCCTCACTGGTGGGCTGGACGACATAGTCACGGCCATGGCGGTCCTTGATGCGCAGAAGCTCTGGGCCCATGCTCTCAAAACGCCCCGTTTCCTGCCACAGCTCGGCCGGTTGCACCACCGGCATGGTCAGCTCCACGGCACCGGCGCGGGTCATCTCCTCCCGTACGATGGCCTCGACTTTCTGGATCACCCGCAAACCCATGGGCATGTAGCTGTAGACCCCGGCACCGAGCTTCTTGATCAACCCCGCGCGCGTCATGAGTTGGTGGCTGACCACTTCGGCATCGGCCGGCGCTTCTTTGAGGGTGGAGATAAAGAACTGGGAGGCTTTCATCGGGCAATTTCAGGCGGTTGGGGCTGGTCCCCTTGCTGCAGGCAAGGTGCCGTGCATAATGGACACAGTTTAAAAATTTGGGGTTCGATTATGCTTGACCGGGACGGCTTTCGGCCGAACGTCGGCATCATCCTGCTCAACCAGAGAAACCAGGTGTTCTGGGGCAAGCGCATACGCACCCACAGCTGGCAGTTTCCGCAAGGCGGCATAGACCGCGGCGAATCGCCTGAACAGGCGATGTTCCGGGAACTCCACGAAGAAGTAGGCTTGCACCCCAACCACGTTCGCGTGGTTGCCCGAACCCGGGATTGGTTGCGCTATGAGGTGCCTGACCGGTACATCCGCCGCGACGCGCGCGGACACTACAAGGGCCAGAAACAAATCTGGTATCTGTTACAACTGATGGGGCACGATTGGGACCTGAACCTGCGTGCCACCAATCACCCCGAGTTCGACGCTTGGCGTTGGAACGACTACTGGGTTCCGCTTGACGTGGTGGTGGAATTTAAACGGGGTGTCTATGAAATGGCACTGACCGAACTTGCCCGGTTCTTGCCACGCCATGAACAGCGCAATCGCTACTTGCGCAGTGGCATGCGTGCGCGTGAACACGAGTTGTCTGGAGGCGGCATGCACCGCACCGGTGGTTTACTGCTGCATCCCGGTGTGGAGTTGCCGCCTGGCGCCAGCTTTGACCCCGATCCTCAATCGGCCAGCCGTTCGCCCGTCGAATCATCTGCTGATCCTGCACCACACTCGCCCTCGGCGCCGCAATAGGGATGGTTCGCCCTGCAAGCAACAGCAGGGCGAAAAACGGGAGTGGTTCGCGGGCTTGCGCAACAATGGAAGCCCCGCAGTTTTTGAGGCTCCGCACGCACCTACCGTCCCGTGTATGGAGCAGTACGGCAATGCAGGGCTACGCCCCAGTCGTCAGCACCATGTTGTCACGGTGTACCATTTCCGCTTCAGCCGTATAGCCCAGCAACCGCTCAAACTCGGACGATGGCTTGCGGCACAGCAGGCGAGCCTCGGCGCTGGAATAGTTGGCCAACCCCCGCGCAAGCTCTACGCCAGCAGGGTCGCGCACCGCAATCACATCACCACGTGAAAAATCACCCTCGATCCCGGTCATGCCAATAGGCAGCAAGCTTTTACCTTCACCGCGCAGCTTGGCAGCAGCGCCAGCATCCACAGTAACGGCTCCACGCAATTGCAGGTGGTCGGCCATCCACTGCTTGCGGGCCTGCTGCTTGGCAGTCTGTGCCACCAGCAGCGTGCCAATGGCTTCGCCCTGAGTCAGCCGCAGGAGCACATCGGGTTCACGACCCCAGGCGATCACGGTGGATGCTCCGGAACCAGCAGCGCGCCGCGCCGCCAGAATTTTGGTCAACATACCCCCACGTCCAATGCTGGAGCCAGCGCCCCCCGCCATGGCCTCCAACGCAGGATCACCCGCACGGGCTTCGTGCACAAACTGGGCTTGCGGGTCATGTCGCGGATCGGCAGTGTACAAACCCTTCTGGTCTGTAAGGATGACAAGCGCATCGGCTTCCACCAGATTGGCCACCAGCGCGCCGAGCGTATCGTTGTCACCAAACTTGATTTCGTCATTGACGACAGTATCGTTCTCGTTGATCACGGGCACGACGCCCAGAGTCAGCAAGGTCAACAAGGTCGAGCGCGCATTCAAATAGCGCTCCCGATCAGCCAGGTCTGCATGTGTCAGCAGCACCTGTGCACTGCCTGCGCCGTTTTCGCGCAGCTTGGTCTCGTACATCTGCGCCAGGCCCATCTGCCCAACAGCGGCGGCGGCCTGCAACTCATGCACCTCGCGGGGGCGCACGGCCCAGCCCAGGCGCTTCATGCCTTCGGCGATGGCGCCACTGGAGACCATGATGACCTCGCGCCGCCCCCCGCCCTCGCCGCGCACCAGGGCCGCCAGTTGGCGGCTCCACTCGCCAATAGCGACCTCGTCCAGCCCACGGCCTTCGTTGGTGACCAGGCTGGACCCCACCTTGACCACGATGCGGCGCGCGTCACGCAATACGGTTGAACTATTTGTTTGATCCATTAAGGCCTCAGCGCCCATCAATAAAGCGGATACAGCTATCAATATCGCAGCAAATAACTGCGTCAGGCAGGCGCATCACCGGCAAAGCGGGGATCCACCTCGACCACAGGGGCCTGCTCCGCCAGGTGTTGAGCCTGGACATGGCGGAAAACCGCATGGATCAATGGCTCACACCCTTCACGCGTCAGTGCCGAAATTTCGAAAACAGGCCCCTTCCAGCGCAGACGCTTGACAAAATCAGCCACACGCGCAGCCCGCTCTTCGGTCGGCACCATGTCCAGCTTATTCAGCACCAACCAACGGGGCTTCTTGTACAAACCCGTATCGTATTTTTTGAGTTCCCCCACGATGGCCTTGGCTTGTGCGACGGGATCGATGCTGTCGTCAAACGGCGCCATATCGATGATGTGCAGCAACAGGCGGGTGCGTTGCAGGTGGCGCAGGAACTGGTGTCCCAGGCCTGCCCCTTCGGAAGCACCTTCGATCAATCCGGGAATATCGGCGACCACAAAACTCTGCTCAGGCCCCACACGCACAACACCCAAATTGGGATGCAAAGTGGTGAAAGGGTAGTCTGCAATCTTCGGTCGGGCATTGGAAATCGCCGCGATCAGGGTCGATTTACCCGCGTTGGGCATGCCCAGCAAACCCACGTCAGCCAACACTTTCAGTTCAAGCTTGAGGCTTTTCTTCTCCCCAGGCCAACCCGGTGTCTTTTGCCGAGGTGCGCGGTTGATGGCGCTCTTGAACCGCATGTTGCCAAAACCGCCATCGCCGCCTTTGGCGATGGTGATGACCTCACCAGGCGTGAGCAACTCGTACAGAACCTCGCCGGTTTCAGCGTCGCTGATGATGGTTCCCACGGGCATCTTCAGCGTGATATCGCTCCCCGCTGCGCCGAACATGTCCGATCCCATGCCATGCTCGCCACGCTTGGCTTCGTGGCGACGCGAGTAGCGGAAATCCACCAATGTGTTCAGATTGGGGTCGGCTACTGCGAACACATGCCCGCCGCTTCCACCGTCACCGCCATTGGGCCCGCCGAATTCCTTGTATTTCTCATGCCGGAACGACACGCAACCATTGCCGCCGTCACCGGCAGAAATGTCTATGTAGGCTTCGTCGACGAATTTCATGGGGGTTCCAATTTACAAAACAGCAGCCTGCATACGCCAGGCGCCAGCCCCAATAGTAAGGGCGAGGATCCTGTGGGCGCCAGGCTCAGCGGTCTGTGTGCCATTTCAGTCTCTTCACTTACCCGTACGGAAAAAACGAAGCCCCGGCATTGCGGGGCTTGTTGTATTTCACGATCCATTCGGGATCACGCCGGGGCGCTGAAGCAGCAAATATGCTTCAGGCTGCAGATGTCACGTTGACCGTGTGCTTCGACATTGCGCCCTTGACCGCAAACGACACATGGCCGTCTACCAAGGCAAACAGCGTGTGGTCTTTGCCCACGCCGACGTTGAGGCCGGGGTGAAACTTGGTACCGCGCTGACGCACGATGATGGAGCCCGCGCTGATCAGCTCACCGCCGAACGCTTTCACACCGAGCATTTTGGGCTTGGAATCGCGCCCGTTTCGCGTAGAGCCGCCGCCTTTTTTCTGTGCCATGACTTAAGCTCCTTCTTTAACCGGCGATGTCGCCGATTTGCAGTTCGGTGAACTGCTGCCGGTGACCTTGGCGTTTTTGATAGTGCTTGCGACGGCGCATCTTGAAGATGTGCACTTTGTCGTGTTTGCCGTGTGCCACAACGGTGGCTTTCACAGTTGCGCCGGACACCAGGGGCGTACCAACCTTCAGTTCAGCGCCGTTGCCGACAGCCAGAACCTGGTCGATGACGATTTCCTGGCCTACGTCCGCAGCAATCTGTTCTACTTTAATTTTTTCGCCGGAAGCAACGCGATACTGCTTGCCGCCGGTTTTTATGACCGCGTACATGTTGACCTCTTCGTACTCTAGTACTTGCGTACCTTGAAGAAACTTCCATGGAAGGATTTCCACAGAGCCAGGGATTATAGCACTGCCAGATGCACCCCCTTGCCCCCTGCTTGTGGCAGCCGCACGTCCCATGCAACGAGGGTGGCGCGCTTCCTATAATCCACAGCATTGCTTGCGACCACCATCTTGACTGCCACCACCCCCCCGCCCGTTTCCGCCCCCTCTCCTCTTGCGCTTATTGCCAACGACATGCGCGAGGTGGATCTGGTGATCGCCCACCGACTGGCCTCTGACGTTCCGCTGGTCGGCCAGATATCCCAATACATCATTGCAGCCGGTGGGAAACGCCTGCGCCCTGCTTTGCTGCTTCTGGTGTGTGGCGCCCTGGCCTACAAAAATCCCCAGCGCTTTAACCTGGCCGCCGTGGTCGAATTCATCCACACCGCAACCTTGCTGCACGATGATGTGGTCGACGCCTCCACACTGCGTCGCGGACATGCCACAGCAAATGAAACTTTTGGTAACCCCGCCAGCGTCCTGGTGGGAGATTTTCTCTACTCGCGGGCTTTCCAAATGATGGTGGACGCAGGGCAAATGAGGATCATGCAGATTCTTGCAGACGCGACCAATGTCATCGCCGAGGGCGAAGTCATGCAATTGATCAATATGCACGACGCCTCACTGAACGAGGCCGGATACCTGCAGGTAATCCGCTCCAAGACGGCCAAACTGTTTGAGGCCAGCGCCCGCCTGGCCGCCGTTCTTGCAGGCAGCGATGTCGTTATCGAGGAAGCCTGCGCAACTTACGGTCAAGCCCTGGGCACCGCCTTCCAGATCATTGACGACGTGCTCGATTACGATGGAGACGCCACCGAAATGGGGAAAAACCTGGGTGATGACCTGCGCGAAGGCAAGGCAACGCTCCCCTTGATTGCAGCCATGCAGCGCGGCTCTACAGCCGATGCAAGCACCGTGCGGCACGCCATTGAAAACGGCAGCACCGAACAACTCGACGCCATCCTGAATATCGTCCGTAGCACGGGCGCTCTCGATATTGCACGGGACGCAGCCGCCGCAGAAGCACGCCGCGCCATTGCCGCAGCGAAGCACCTTCCAGCCAATGAATACAGCGCCGGATTGATACAATTAGCCGCTCAGCTACTAGGGCGCCGCACCTGATTCTCAGGAGCAGAGGGCTCAGCCTATCGGGGTGTAGCTTAGCCAGGTAGAGCGCTACGTTCGGGACGTAGAGGCCGGAGGTTCGAATCCTCTCACCCCGACCATATCCCAATATCCAGCTGCATCCAGCAAAACGCCTCGTCGATTTTCGCTGTGATTTACAGCCTTGCGGCGATCAGCGATGATAGGATGGTTCATATAACTTTCCTCCTATCCATCGGTTACATGGCTGCAGTCGACTCCGCCCAGAAAGATTCCGCTTCGATTTCCCTTCCAGGTTTGGGCAGGGCATTGATTTCTGCGGGCAAGCTGACTCCTAAAGCCGCCGAAGACATTTACAAGAAGTCGCAGGCCAGCCGCACAAGCTTCATTGCCGAGGTCACAAGCACCGGCGGCGTCTCGGCCGCAGACTTGGCCCACACGGTTTCTGCTGTTTTTGGCGCGCCACTGCTGGATCTGAATGCCATCGACCCCTTGCGTCTGCCCAAGGATTTGCTTGATGCCAAGATTTGCCAAGCGTATCGCGTACTGGTTCTCAGCAAACGCAACAACCGGTTGATCGTCGCGACAGCAGACCCCACGGACCAGGAGGCGGCAGAAAAAATCAAGTTCACGACCCAGATGGGTGTGGACTGGATCATTGCCGAATACGACAAGTTATCCAAACTGGTGGATGCCAACACAAAATCCGTTGGCGAAAGCATGGACGCTTTCAATACCAGTGGTGATTTTGAATTTGACGATGTCCCCATCGAAGAATCCACCGAATCTGCAGACACCGGCGCTGGGGATGTCGAAGATGCACCCATCGTCAAGTTCCTGCACAAGATGCTGCTTGACGCCTTCAATATGCGCGCGTCTGACTTGCATTTCGAGCCTTACGAGCACCACTACCGGGTCCGCTTCCGCATCGATGGAGAATTGCGCGAAATCGCATCGCCGCCGATTGCCATCAAGGACAAGCTGGCCTCTCGTATCAAGGTCATCTCTCGCTTGGACATCTCTGAAAAACGGGTGCCACAAGACGGCCGCATGAAGCTCAAAGTGGGGCCTGACCGGGTGATCGACTTTCGCGTCAGCACCTTGCCGACTTTGTTCGGCGAGAAGATCGTGATCCGTATTCTCGACCCCAGCAGCGCCAAGATGGGTATCGACGCCCTCGGCTACGACGCCGTGGAAAAAGAGCGCCTGCTCAAAGCTATCGAACGTCCTTACGGCATGATTCTGGTGACCGGACCCACGGGCTCCGGGAAAACGGTGTCCCTGTATACGTGCTTGAACCTGCTGAACAAGCCGGGGGTCAATATCGCAACAGCGGAAGACCCATCTGAAATCAACCTTCCTGGCGTCAACCAGGTCAACGTGAACGACAAGGCTGGACTGACCTTTGCCGTGGCCCTTAAATCCTTCCTGCGCCAGGATCCTGACATCATCATGGTGGGGGAAATCCGCGATCTGGAAACAGCCGACATCTCCATCAAAGCCGCCCAGACCGGCCACTTGGTGCTCTCGACACTGCACACCAACGATGCGCCCACAACGTTGACGCGGATGCGCAACATGGGCATTGCCCCCTTCAATATTGCTTCCAGCGTAATTCTGATCACAGCCCAGCGACTGGCACGACGCTTATGCCCCCAGTGCAAGGCACCTGCAGACATCCCCCACGAAGCACTGATCGAGGCAGGCTACGCAGAAGAAGACATCGATGGCTCCTGGGTACCCTACAAACCTGTGGGCTGCTCTGCCTGTAATAACGGCTACAAGGGGCGCGTAGGCATCTACCAGGTCATGCCCATCACCGAAGACATCCAACGCATTATTTTGCGCGATGGCAGCGCACTGGACATCGCAGAGCAAGCACGGAGTGAGGGCGTGCGCTCGCTGCGCGAGTCCGGGCTGCACAAGGCGCGCCAGGGCCTGACTTCACTCGAGGAAGTCCTGGCCGTCACCAACCTATAAGAACTATCAGACAAGGAAGCGCAATGGCAACCGCTGCATCACGGAGCATCAAGGATTTTGTCTTTGAATGGGAGGGCAAGGACCGCAACGGAAAAATCGTTCGCGGTGAAATCCGCGCATCGGGGGAAAACCAGGTGCAGGCCACCTTGCGCCGACAGGGCGTTTTCCCCACAAAGATCAAGAAGCGCCGCATGCGCTCGGGCAAGAAAATAAAGCCCAAGGACATCGCATTGTTCACGCGGCAGATGGCGACCATGATGAAAGCAGGCGTGCCCCTGCTGCAGGCCTTTGACATCGTAGGGCGCGGAAACACGAACCCCAGCGTGGGCAAGTTGCTCAACGAGATCCGCGGAGATGTGGAAACCGGCACCTCGCTCAACGGGGCATTCCGCAAATACCCAATGTATTTCGATAGCCTGTATTGCAATCTGGTCGAAGCTGGCGAAGCCGCCGGTATCCTGGAAGCTCTGCTGGATCGGCTAGCGCTTTACATGGAAAAGACGGAGGCGATCAAATCCAAGATCCGGTCTGCGTTGATGTATCCCATTTCGGTTGTTATCGTGGCATTTGTCGTGGTGACTGTGATCATGATTTTCGTGATCCCGGCCTTCAAGGAGGTATTCACTTCCTTTGGTGCCGACCTGCCTGCCCCCACCTTGGTCGTGATGGGCATCAGCGAGGTTTTCGTCAAATGGTGGTGGCTGATCTTTGGAGTGCTCGGTGGTGGTTTCTACTTCTTCATGCAAGCGTGGAAACGCAACGAGAAGATGCAGATGTTCATGGACCGGTTGTTACTGCGCATCCCGATCTTTGGCGACCTGATCAACAAATCTGCCGTCGCACGGTGGACCCGCACACTCTCCACCATGTTCGCCGCTGGCGTTCCGCTGGTTGAAGCACTAGATTCCGTTGGAGGTGCCGCCGGCAATTCGGTCTACGCCATGGCAACCGACAAGATCCAGCAGGAAGTGTCCACCGGCACCAGCTTGACTGCCGCCATGAGCAATGCCAATGTATTCCCTTCTATGGTGATACAGATGTGTGCCATTGGTGAAGAATCTGGCTCCATTGACCACATGCTGGGCAAGGCGGCTGACTTCTACGAGGCCGAAGTCGACGAAATGGTAGCCGGGCTCTCGAGCTTGATGGAACCCATCATCATTGTGTTCCTCGGCACCCTGATCGGCGGTATTGTGGTGTCGATGTACCTGCCGATCTTCAAGCTGGGCCAGGTCGTCTGATGCTGCTGGCACCGTGGTCGGATGCCGCGCTGGCGAGCATCCTGGGTTTGCTGGTGGGCAGCTTCCTGAATGTCGTGATCTACCGCATTCCCAAAATGATGGAGCGCCAATGGGCCGCTGAATGCGCTGACTATGCGGCAACGACTGCTGGTCACCAAGCCCCCGCGGCAACGCAGCCAGAGGTTTTCAACCTGTCCCGGCCACGCTCTCGCTGCCAGGCTTGCGGGCACCAGTTGCGCTGGTACGAAAACATTCCGGTGCTCAGCTACATATTCCTGCGAGGCCGCTGCTCCTCGTGCGGAGTCGGCATCAGTGCCCGCTATCCGATGGTCGAGCTCTTCACGGCAGGGTTGTTCTTCTTCTGCGTGCAGCACTGGGGCGCCACACCGGCCGGACTGGCATGGTGTTTCTTTTCCGCCATGCTGGTCGCCCTGGCCTTCATCGACTGGGATACCACCCTGTTGCCCGACGATCTGACCTTGCCGCTGTTATGGGCAGGCCTGCTGGCGTCAGCCCTGCAATGGATCGAGGTGCCTCTTTTCAGTGCAGTGATGGGCGCAGTTGCCGGCTACCTCTCACTCTGGCTGGTCTACTGGGGTTTTAAACTGGCCACGGGCAAGGAAGGTATGGGTTATGGCGATTTCAAGCTGTTCGCCGCGTTGGGTGCCTGGTTTGGCTGGCAGGCGCTCGTCCCGCTGATCCTGATGGCCTCCGTGGTGGGGGCCATCATCGGTATCGCACTCAAAATTGCCAGCAGCCTGCGCGAAGGGGGCTATGTTCCTTTTGGCCCCTTTCTGGCCGGTGCGGGTTTTCTCGGTATGGTTTTTGGCCCTCAGGCCATTCTGGACAACCTGCTAAAGACCCTGGGCCTGTGAACCGCGCGCCAACTTCCTCTGTACGGATAGGACTGACCGGCGGTATTGGCAGCGGGAAAAGTACGGTAGCCCGTATCCTGGTCAACCGCGGAGCAATTCTCCTGGATGCGGACCAGATCGCCCGAGAGATGACCCAGCCTGGCGGTCTGGCCATGCCGTCGATTGTTCAAACCTTTGGATCCGAATACATGGATGCCAGTGGGGCCCTGGACCGTGCACGCATGCGTAACCTCGCTTTTTCCAGGCCTGAGTCGCGCAAACAACTCGAAGCTATTCTCCACCCCCTGGTTGCCCAATGCACTGAAAGCCGTGCCTGCGCTGCAGAAGCAGCGGGGCGGCGCCTGCTGGTATTTGACATCCCCTTACTGGTGGAATCAGGGCACTGGCCACGCCAGCTCGATGCAGTGGTGGTGGTTGATTGCCGAACCGAGACACAAATCGACCGCGTCATGGCGCGCAATGCCCTTGACCGAAAAACCATTGAAGGCATCATTGCTGCGCAGTCCAGCCGGGCTGTCCGGCGCCGGGCAGCCGATGCAGTCCTCTACAACGACCAATTGTCCCTGGAAGCACTGCAATCCCAGGTGGATGCACTCGCCACACGGTTCGGGCTATGATGAGCGCCCAGGAAGCAGCCCGCAGAACATGCTCGCGATCCCCATGAAAAAAACGTCCCCCCCTATGCCACCATACCTCGGTAGGCCATGGCTGCGCGGCGCAATCCCGACAAGCCCCCTTCGTCCTTCAGGGCGGCCCCCCACCCGGAACCTGGCAGCGTGATTCTTTACGAATACCCCTTCAACGAACGCATTCGCACCTATCTGCGACTGGAACTGCTGTTCCGGCGGCTGGGCGAACTCATCGCTCGCACCGAGGCACTGGACCACCACTTTGCCTTGACCACCATCTTCGAGATCATGGACGTCGCCGCCCGTGCTGATCTGAAATCGGATGTGCTCAAAGACATTGAAAAACAGAAACATCAGCTGGACGGCTACCGTGGCAACCCTGCCATCTCGGAAGCAGCGCTGGACGGCATCGTAGCCCAACTCGACCACTGTTTCACCCGCCTGAACACCCAGACCGGCAAGACAGGCCAGCCCTTGACGGAAAACGACTGGCTCATGGCCATCCGCAGCCGGGCCGGTATTCCGGGGGGCACCTGTGGTTTTGACCTGCCTAGCTACGCTGCCTGGCAGCACCGCCCCGCAAAGGAGCGACAGCAAGCACTCGAAGGCTGGGTCAGCACGCTGGCTCCGTTGGCAGAATCCATTTTTCTGCTGCTCAAGCTTCTGCGCGACACAGGCGTCGCCCAAAAGGTGGCTGCCGAACGGGGGCAACTGCAACAAAACCTGCCCCAGGGCCGCACCTTTCAGTTGCTGCGCCTGCGCATTGACCCCGCACTGGGATTAGTCCCCGAGATCAGCGGTAACCGGCTTATGGTTTCAGTGCGCCTGATGCAGCAGCAAGCTGATGGGCATTTGCTGGCCAACACGGAAGACGCCGTTTTTGAACTGACTCTGTGCGCCTGAGGACGCTGTGGAACCATGTCACCCCAGCCACCCACTGATTCTTCATTCGCTCGCCAGGTGGCCTGTCCCGCCTGTCGCGGCCCCAGCCTCTATAGCCCACAAAACCCCTGGCGCCCTTTCTGCAGTGAGCGTTGCAAGCAGATGGATCTGGGCGCCTGGGCAAGTGAAGGGTTTCGTGTCCCTGCCGAGGCACCTCCCGACGAGGCGCCCTTTGGTGATCCGCGAACGAGTATTGAGTGAAATACGGCTCTAACGCTTACTCAGCAAGCGTTAGCAGCTATTTTTTTAATAGTATTTCAGGATCGAACGGTACACCACGCTCCTGGGCCAGCCAGTCCAGCACAGGCACGGCGCCCGGCAATACCGGGCGCACCACAGGGGGCCAAGCTTGCCAGGACATGGCCTGGCCTTCGCGCATCTCCAAGTCGCCCGTCCATTCCCACACCTTGCACCAGTGCAGCCGCACGAGCGCGTGAGGATAATCGTGTTCCGTCACTTTCCAGACCTGCGCCGGGCCGATGGTGACGCCAAGCTCTTCGATCAGTTCACGGCGTAGCGCCTGCTCGACGGTCTCGCCCGCTTCGATCTTGCCGCCCGGAAACTCCCAGTAACCGGCATAGGCCTTACCGGGCGGCCGGGTGGTGAGCAGCAAAGCGCCATCACGGCGCAACAGGATGCCCACCGCCACTTCAGTGTGCGTGCGCGGTGCGGGGGACGTGGCGGCTTCAGCCACCGTGGCGCCCTGCATAGTCGCGGGCAAACTGGTAGGCCACGCGGCCGCTGCGCGAACCACGCTCCAATGCCCAGACCAGCGCTTCGGGGCGCGCTGCCTCAATAGAGGCAGCAGACACTCCCAACGACGCCAGCCACTGCGCGGTGATGGCCAGGTATTCGTCCTGGCTGAAAGGGTAAAAGCTCACCCACAGACCAAAACGCTCCGAGAGAGAAATTTTCTCCTCCACCCCTTCTCCCGGATGGATTTCACCATCATCGGTATGCGTGTAGCTGAGGTTCTCCCGCATGTATTCGGGCAGCAGATGGCGGCGGTTGCTGGTCGCGTAGATCAGCACATTGGGCGTGGCAGCCGCTACCGAGCCATCCAGAATGGACTTGAGTGCCTTGTAGCCCGGCTCACCGTCTTCGAAGCTCAGGTCATCACAGAAGACAATGAATTTTTCGGGCCGCCCGGCCACTACTTCCACGATGTCCGGCAAGTCGGTGAGATCGGCTTTGTCCACCTCGATCAGTCGCAGCCCCTGCGGTGCATAGGCATTCAGACAGGCCTTGATGAGCGAGGATTTCCCCGTGCCACGCGCACCGGTCAGCAGCACATTGTTGGCCGCGCGCCCTTCGACAAACTGCCGCGTGTTGCGCTCGATCTTTTCCTTCTGACCGTCGATTTCCTTCAAGTCCGCCAACTGCATCGCAGCCACATGGCGCACAGGCTCCAGCGTGCCGTGGCCACTGCTGCGCTTGCGGTAACGCCAGGCGATAGCCCCCAGCCAGTCGGGCGCGCACAAGGGCTGCGGCAACACGGACTCGATGCGTGCGATGAGTTGCTCTGCACGCATCATCAGATGGTCAAATTTATCGTTCATTTCGGCACCAAGAGCTTACACATCAAGCGCTAACAGCTAGCAATTCAGGAGCGATAATCCGCATTGATGGTGACATAGTCATGGCTCAGATCGCAGGTCCACACCGTCTCTGCAGCATCACCACGTCCCAGCACAACGCGCACCGTGATTTCGCTCTGCTGCATGACGCGCTGTCCGTCTTCTTCTCGGTACTCCGGGTTGCGCCCGCCTTTCACCGCCACATGTACATCGTCAAGGTACAAGTCGATGCCGGTCTGGTCCAGGTCATCGATACCGGCATAACCCACGGCGGCCAGGATGCGGCCCAGGTTCGGGTCGCTGGCGAAGAAGGCCGTCTTGACCAGCGGCGAATGCGCAATCGCGTAGGCCACCTTGCGGCATTCCTCGCCCGTCTTGCCTCCCTCGATGCGGATCGTAATGAACTTGGTGGCACCCTCACCGTCCCGCACGATGGCCTGCGCCAGTTGCTGCGCAATGTGCAACATGGCCGCCTTGAGCGTCCGGCCCTCGGGACTTTCCAGTGAGTTGATGAGCGCATTGCCCGCCTGGTGCGTGGCGACGACCATGAAGCAGTCGTTGGTCGAGGTATCGCCATCGATGGTGATGCGGTTGAACGACTGATCGGCAAGCTCACGCGCCAGTTGCTGCACCAGGGCGGGTGCCACACAGGCGTCGGTTGCCAGAAAACCCAGCATGGTGGCCATGTTCGGGCGGATCATGCCAGCGCCCTTGCTGATCCCCGTGACCGACACCGTGGCGCCGCCCAGTTGCACCTGGGTGCTGAACGCCTTGGCCACCGTATCGGTGGTCATGATGCCTTCGGCCGCACGGCCCCAATGGTCGGGGCGCGCATCGGCAAGAGCAGCAGGCAGCCCAGCCGTAATGCGGTCAACTGGCAGGGGCTCCATGATGACGCCAGTGGAGAACGGCAGCACTTGCGTGGAGGCGACACCCAGCTGCGCGGCCAGTGCATCGCAGGTGGAGCGGGCACGCTGCAGCCCATCCTGGCCGGTACCGGCATTGGCGTTGCCGGTGTTGACCACCAGGGCACGAATGCCTTGGCCCTGGTGCAACGCCAGGGATTCACGGCACACCTGCACGGGCGCTGCGCAAAAACGGTTCTGCGTGAACACGCCGCCGACAGTCGCCCCTTCATCGAGCAGAAAGACCGTAAGATCCTTGCGGTGGGCCTTGCGCACGCCCGCTTCGGCGACGCCAATGCGCACCCCGGCGACCGGGTGCAGGTCCGAGGGAACGGGAGCGGAGAGATGAACGGGCATGGTGTTTCCTTCCAAAAACTCGGCCGATGATACGCAGTCACCGTGCCACCGAAATGAAAACACGGGCCGAAGCCCGTGTCAGATGCGAAAGCAGGTTCAGGCGAGCTTGCCGTGGCACTGCTTGTATTTCTTGCCGCTTCCACAAGGGCAAGGATCGTTGCGACCCACGCGGCCACCGGCTGCCACTTTTTGCTGCACGCTCAGTGTTCTTTCATCCACCGTGGTTTCCACCTCGCCGGTTTCCGTCGGCGCGGTGTAGGTCACATTGGCAATGTTCTCAGCCCGTTGCTCCATGTCTTCGGCCACTTGGTCCAGTTGGTCAGGCGACTGCACCTGCACCGTCATCAAGATCTTTGTGACCTCGTTCTTCACCATATCGAGCAGTTGGCGGAACAGTTCAAAGGCTTCGCGCTTGTATTCCTGCTTGGGCTGCTTTTGTGCATACCCGCGCAGGTGGATGCCCTGGCGCAGGTAGTCCAGCGCGCTCAGGTGATCACGCCAGTTGGAGTCGAAAGTCTGCAACAACACTACACGCTCGAACTGGGTGAAATTCTCCTGGCCCACCAGTTGCACCTTCGCCTCGAAGGTGTCATGGGCGGCCTGAACGACCTTCTCCAGAATTTCATCGTCGGTGACGGAGCTGGACCCTTCCACCAGCGACTGCAACGCCATCGGGATCTGCCACTCTTCGGCCAGCACCTTTTCAAGCGCCGGGAGATTCCATTGCTCCTCGACCGATTCCGCAGGAACATGTTCACGCACAATGTCGCTGAAGCAGTCCTCGCGCATGGCAGCGATCACGTCGGACAGATCGGCGGCATCAAGAATGTCATTGCGCTGCTGGTAAATCACCTTGCGCTGGTCGTTGGCCACGTCGTCGTATTCAAGCAGCTGCTTGCGCACATCAAAGTTACGCGCTTCGACCTTGCGCTGCGCCGATTCGATGCTGCGCGTGACGATGCCGGCCTCGATGGCTTCTCCATCGGGCATCTTGAGCCGATCCATGATGGCCTTGACACGGTCACCCGCGAAGATGCGCATCAGCGAATCGTCCAGGCTCAGGTAAAAGCGCGAGGAGCCAGGGTCACCCTGGCGGCCCGAACGGCCGCGCAACTGGTTATCGATACGGCGTGACTCATGGCGCTCAGTGGCAATGATGCGCAGGCCGCCCAGTTCTTTGACCTTGTCATGCTCGACCGACCAGTCGGCGCGCGTCTGGGCAATGCGCGACTGCTTCGTGCTCTCATCCAGGGTTTCATCGGCCTCAATGGCAGCGATGTCCTTCTCGATATTGCCGCCCAGCACAATGTCCGTTCCGCGGCCTGCCATGTTGGTAGCAATGGTGATCATGCCGGCGCGCCCGGCCTGGGCCACGATGTCGGCCTCGCGGGCGTGCTGCTTGGCGTTGAGTACCTGGTGCGGCAAGCCCACCTTGTTCAACAGCTCATCGATGATCTCGGAGTTCTCGATCGAGGTGGTACCCACCAACACGGGCTGCCCGCGCTCGTGGCACTCGCGGATGTCCTTGATGGCCGCTTCATACTTTTCGCGCGTCGTCTTGTACACGCGGTCGAGCTGGTCGTCGCGCTTGCTCGGGCGGTTGGGCGGAATCACCATGGTTTCCAGGCCGTAGATTTCCTGGAATTCATAGGCCTCGGTATCGGCCGTTCCCGTCATCCCCGAGAGCTTGTTGTAGAGGCGGAAATAGTTCTGGAAGGTGATCGAGGCCATCGTCTGGTTCTCGGCCTGGATTTGCACGCCTTCCTTGGCTTCGACGGCCTGGTGCAGTCCTTCGCTCCAGCGGCGCCCCGCCATCAGGCGGCCAGTGAATTCGTCAACGATGACGATCTCGCCCTCTTGCACCACATAGTGCTGGTCCCGGTTATAGAGGTGGTTGGCGCGCAGCGCAGCATACAGGTGGTGCATCAACGTGATGTTGGCCGGATCGTAGAGCGAGGCGCCCTCCGGAATCAGGCCGTTGGCTGCCAGCACACGCTCGGCTGTCTCGTGGCCCTGCTCGGTCAGGAACACCTGGTGCGTCTTTTCGTCCACCGTGAAGTCACCAGGCTTGGTGACGCCTTCACCCGTACGCGGATCGGCCTCACCTTCCTGGCGCACCAGCAAGGGAACAATTTTGTTCATCGCCAGATAGGTCGCTGTGTGGTCTTCGGCCTGGCCACTGATGATGAGCGGAGTGCGCGCCTCGTCGATCAGGATGGAGTCCACTTCATCGACGATGGCAAAGTTCAGCTTGCGCTGCACGCGGTCATTTGCCTCGTAGACCATGTTGTCGCGCAGATAGTCGAACCCGTACTCGTTGTTCGTGCCGTAGGTGATGTCGGCGTTGTAGGCGGCCTGCTTTTCCTCGCGTGGCATATTGGGCAGGTTGATACCCACCGTCAGCCCGAGAAAGTTGTACAGACGCCCCATCCACTTGGCGTCGCGGCCTGCCAAATAGTCGTTCACCGTCACCACGTGCACACCGTCGCCGGACAGGGCATTGAGGTACACCGGCAGGGTTGCCGTCAGTGTCTTGCCCTCGCCTGTGCGCATTTCAGCGATCTTGCCGTAGTGCAATCCCATGCCGCCGAGAAGCTGCACATCGAAATGGCGCATCTTCATGACGCGCTTGGAACCTTCGCGCACCACCGCAAACGCTTCGGGCAGCAGCGCATCGAGCGATTCGCCAGCGGCTACGCGGTCCTTGAATTCCTGTGTCTTGGCACGCAGTGCATCATCGCTCAGCGCCTCGTACTCGGGCTCCTTTGCATTGATGATGGCCACCGTCTTGCGGTACTGCTTGAGAAGCCGGTCATTGCGGCTGCCGAAAATTTTAGTGAGAAAGTTGGTGGCCATGCGAACAGGTTCGCCCTGCGCGCCAGTGCACGCCGAACGACCAGAATCCTGTGAAGTAGTGAGTTCAGTTGGGGCCTGCGCCTGCTAATACAAGCGGTCCGCCGTTACCGGCAGGCTCTGGCCCCCAAAAAGCGATTTTACCTGCCTGCAGACAGCACGGGCTCAGCAGCACCTTGCAATGCGACCTGCGCGCCGGGGGCTCCTCCTGCCAAGAGGAATTTCTGGGGGTTCTGCGGCACGCCCTGCACCAGCACCTCGAAATGAAGATGCGGCCCGGTCGAGCGCCCTGTGGTCCCCACCTCGGCAATCTTCTGGCCACGGCGCACCAGGTCGCCGCGCTGGACCAGTACCTTGGATGTATGGGCGTAGCGGGTGACCAATTGGTTGCCATGGTCCAGCTCGACCATGTTGCCAAAGGCTGGATGGAACTCCTGGGTGATGACCACGCCGCCCGCAGCAGCAACGATATCCGACCCGGTAGGGGCCGGAAAGTCGAGCCCTGCATGCAATGCGGACTTCCCCGTGAAGGGATCGATGCGAAAACCAAACGTGGAACCAGCCGCCGTGCCCGGCACGGGGAGCTCGGTGGGAGCCATGTATTTGCTGATGCGCTGGTCAAACAAGCGCGACTCCAGCACCGTCATCAGGTCGATGCGCTGGCCCGCCACCTGTTCCAGCTCGGCAAGGCTGGCCTCCAGTTCCTGCACCGTGAGAGAGCGCGCCGACAGCAAGGCCCCACCCATGCCCGGCAATCGCGCCTTGTCGGCTGGAGGCGTAATGCCTGCGAGTCCTGAGACACGGTCCCCCAACGATTCGAGCTCCACCATGCGCGCCTGCATTTCGCCCAGCTTGCGGGCAATGGCATCCAGGTTGTGTCGCATGAAGCGGTCACGCTGCTCGAATTCATCTTGCACCACCAGCCGCACCAGCGATCCGACCACGGGCCAGCCTTCCCGCGCGCCTTTGAGAAACACCAGATGGTAGAGAAGAGCCGCCACGCACATCAGCACCAGAGACGCCGCCAGGGCTGCTGCCACCAGCCGCCCCCCGGTCAACTGGAGCGTCCTGCTGCGGGTCAGCCGCGAGTCCATGATAATCAACTGCATTCTTGATTTCCTGTATTTCCCAAGCCCCCATGAACCGCCGCCACCACGCCGTCACCCTGCAACAAGCTGCAGACGAAGCGCCCATGCTGGCGAAACTGACAGCGCTATCGCGGGAATCGAGCGAACGGCTTCGGGCGGTGGAATCCTTGATTCCGCCTGCACTGCGCCCGGCGCTGCAGGCCGGCCCCATTGAGGGCCAGACCTGGTGCCTGGTGGTGCGAAACAACGCAGCAGCGGCCAAACTGCGCCAGTTGCTGCCTGCCATGCAGGCCCATCTGCGCAGCAAGGGGTGGGAGGTTAACGTGATTCGCCTGAAAATTCAAACCGGAACGTCTTGAATACAAGGGAAAACCCCTGGTTTCAGGACCCATTCAATCCCGGCCGCGCAGCGTTCGGCTGAGCAGAATGACCGGAACCAAGCCCACCAGCACCAGCGCCAGCGAGGGCAAGGCCGCCTCGCCCAAGCGTTCGTCACGGGCCAATTGATAGGCCACCACAGCCAGCGTGTCGCTGTTGAAGGGGCGCAGCACCATGGTGGCAGGCAACTCTTTCATCACATCCACAAAAACCAGCAGGGCCGCTGCGGCAGTCGAGCGACGCAACAGGGGCCAGTGGACACCGACCAGAAGGCGGCCACTGCGCGCGCCCAGCATGCGCGCCGAATCGTCCAGACTGCCCGGGATACGGGCATAGCCGCTTTGCACCGACTGCAGCGCCACTGCGCAAAACCGCACCAGGTAGGCCCAGACAATGCCCACCGCGGTGGTGGTCACCAGCGCCCCCACCCCCCAGCCCGGAACCAACTCTTGCAACCAACCCACAGGCAGTAACAGGCCCACCACAATGACGGCACCCGGCACCGCATAACCCACACTGGCAAGCCGCACCACACCGCGCGTCAATACATCAGGACGGCGGCGTACCGC
>NZ_BAAGQN010000018.1:112855-138089 GCF_054783455.1 Simplicispira piscis | reverse complement strand
CAGGGCAACACCGACCAATCGGATGCCAAAGGGCGCAGCATAAAACCCACGGGCGCCACAAAGCCCATGAGCACCGGCACTGTGCATACCGCCCAGGCCAACCAGCGGCGCACGCCGTGCAGGGGCACTGGCAAAGCTTCGGTCGCGGCCGCATGACCCGGACCCGCCGCCGAAAAGCGCATGCGCCGCTGGGCTCGGTGCTCCAGCCACAAAAGCCCCATGACCAACGCCAGCAGCATGGTGGACAGTTGTGCTGCCGCCGTGCGGTTGTCCATGGACAACCATGCCTTGAGGATACCGGTCGTAAAGGTCTGTATGCCGAAGTAGCTGGTGACGCCAAAATCGGCCAGTGTTTCCATCAGCACGAGCGCCACACCGGCTGCAACGGCCGGGCGGGCCAGGGGCAGCGCAATAGTGGCAATGCGGCGTGAGAGCGGCGCACCAAGCAGTCGCGCGGCCTCCATCAGGTGGGCAGCACGCTCACCCAGCGCCGTGCGTGCGAGCAGGTACACGTAAGGGTAGAGCGCAAAAATAAACACCCAGATAGCGCCCCACAGACTGCGCACCTCCGGCAGCAGGCGGCCTTCCAACCCAAACGCCGCACGCAGTCCCACCTGGAGCGGGCCGCTGAACTGCAGGAAATCGGTATACGCATAGGCCGTGACATAAGCCGGCATGGCCAGGGGCAGCAGCAGCAGCCATTCGAGCATGCGCCGCCCTGGAAAATCAAACAGGGTCACGACTGCCGCTGCGGCCGTTCCCACGAACGCAGCCCCCAGCCCCACCCACAGGGCGAGCCAGAGCGTGGTCCAAACATAGCCCGGCAGCACTGTGGCCGCCATCTCGCGCAAGATAGCCCCTGCGGGAGCCTGCGCCACCCCCCAGGGCAACCATGCCCCCAACAGCGCCAGCACGGGAAGCGACAGCAGACCGACAAGCAACAGCAGCGGAAGGGTGCGCAGGACAGCGAGGAAACGTGGCAAGGTGAGCGACTCGGAGAGCAAGGATGGAAATACAGTAGCCACTGGCCCCGCTATCGGGCGCCACTAATACAAATGCGAATTCTAAGCATTTCGCCAACGCCCCCGCCTACAATGAATCCATGTTTCTAGAGGTCTCCCAACTTGAAGTGCGCTACGCCGGCCAGCCGCAGGCCGCAGTGCAAGACGTTTCACTGGGGCTGAGCGCGGGCCAGATCGGCGTGCTGATTGGCCCTTCGGGCTGCGGAAAAACCACGCTGCTTCGCGCCGTGGCCGGCCTGGAGCCCGTGGCGGCGGGAAGAATCCGCCTGGGCGAGCAGATTGTCGGAAGCCCTGGACGCAGCTTGCCCCCTGAGCAACGCCGCATTGGCATGGTGTTCCAGGACTATGCCCTGTTCCCGCACTTGAACGTAGGGCAAAACGTGGCTTTTGGCATCCACAGCCTGCCGCGCGGCGCACAGACTGCGCGGGTGACCGAGGTGCTGCAGCTCGTCGGGCTGGAGGGCAGCGAAAAGCGCTTTCCGCACGAACTCTCGGGTGGCCAGCAGCAGCGCGTGGCACTGGCCCGTGCGCTGGCGCCGCGCCCTCAGCTCATGCTGCTGGACGAACCTTTTTCCAATCTCGATGTGGATTTGCGCGAGCGCCTGGCCCATGAAGTGCGCGGCATCCTGAAAGCCGCAGGCGCCACGGCGCTGTTCGTCACGCACGACCAGCTTGAAGCCTTTGCCATTGGTGACGTGATTGGTGTCATGCACCAGGGCCACCTGCACCAGTGGGACGATGCCTACACCCTCTATCACCGCCCAGCCACGCGCTTTGTGGCTGACTTCATTGGCCACGGCGTGTTTGCACCCGCCACCTTGGTGCAGCAAGGCAGTGCCGTCGTGGTGCGCACGCCACTGGGCGATCTGGCCAACCTGACCGAATGTCCCCTGCCTTCCAGCTACCCGGCGGGCGAATGCGACGTGCTGCTGCGCGCCGACGACATCGTGCACGACGACGCGGCGCCAGTGCAGGCCCAGATCGTGCGCAAGTCATTCCGAGGATCCGAGTTCCTGTACACCCTGCGCCTGCACAACGGCCAGGCTCTGCTGGCCCATGTGCCCAGCCACCATGACCATGCCCTGGGCGAATGGATCGGCATTCGCGCCCAAGTGGACCATGTGGTGACTTTTGAGCGGACGCCTGCGATTTAGGTAAAAAAGGCCCCTAGCGCTTTACCATCAAGCGCTGATAGCTCTGTTTGTTATAGCAATTCTCGTCCATGCCTCGATCAGGGCTTGGCCTTGCGCTGCAGCCCCTCCAGGGCTGCAACGTTCACCTCGGACAGCAGGGAGCGCACCGCGCGCATGTCCATGTTGTCACCCTCGATGCTGACCAGGATGCCGTTCTTCAGCACCATCTTGAACTCTGCCTGGCTGCCGTCCTTGCGGTAGCTCTGGTGCAGGGTACGGCCACCTTCCTGCCAGGTCTTCTCGGCATGCTCGCGGTCTTCTTTTTCGCCCTGTGCCATGCCCATGGCCAGGATAGCCATCTGGCCCATACCGCCCAGGTCGGTGATTTCCAGGCGCGCCTCCTTGTCGCCATTGCTGAATTGCGCGCTGGCCTGGCTGGTAGGCAAGCCCAAGGCAGCACCATCCTGCACGTCAAAGCCTGTGCGGGCCATGTCCCCCAGTTGTTCAGGCAGCGCCGCCTTGAGGGATTGCGCGGCCACCGCCTGCCCGCCGCCCATCATGCCAGCGGCAGCCGCCACCGCCTGGCCCGTGGCTGCAGCAATGGCGTTGGGGTCATTGCTTTTCTGTGCCTTTTCCATCTGGCGAGCGGCCTCTTCCATCTTCTTGCTCGCCGCCTCCAGCCCGGCGGTGTTGATGCTGACCTTGCCGCCCGGTGTGGTCACCGAGATCGCAGAATCGTCTGCGCTGCCCATGAGCATGCCGCCCCGGGGCATGAACATGTTGCTGACAAGCCCCATGACCACCCCCATCACGATGGCAGCCACCAGCACCACGGCGGTGTACGCCAGTGACTTCTCTGGCGGATTTTTCATCAGAATAGGCAGCCCGCAATAGATCAGGTAGATCGAATACAGCGCGGCCAGCAAACTGAGCATGGCCAGCGCCGGCAGCAGACTGAAGAGGCCTCCCAGCATGGCAGCCGTGCTGGCGTAAACGGCCAGTTTGAGCGCCTGCATCTGGTCTTTCTGACCACCAAAGGTCGGAGCCAGGGCATTGACAATGAGCGCCAGCACAAACACGCCCACCAGGCTCAGCACGTAAGACACCACCATGCTGGCCAGGCCCGATAGGAACGGCACACGGATGGAAACCCCAAAGGCCCCCATGCCGATGATGGACATGCCAATGAAACCGCAGACCGCCGGAATGGCCGCCAGCACCATGAAGTAGCGGGTATACAGGCCTGCTACATCCGCCTGCTCGCCCTCGATGGTGGCCCAGGTGTCCTTGGGTTGAAGAAGAATGCTTTTGACGCGCTGTACCAGATCCATGGTGTCCTCCCTGCAGTGTGAAGGGCCAGGCTGCATAGGCACCGGCCCGAAAGATCCGGACGATACGGGAATTGCGTGTCCAAAAGACCAACATTCCATACCAAAAGCGCCCGATACGTGGAATATGCACGCTTTTCAAGACAGATGCCAGCTCGAAAGGCATTTTTGACACACTAACGATCACCCGCGCCGCAGGCTGTCCACGGTGTGGTGCAAGTGCAGCGCCCAGGTACGCCGATCACGCTCCAGTGCATATTCAAGCACCCCAAAATGCACGATGGCCTCGATCGGCGGCGCGCACAGCGTGCGCCAGATGGAGCCCACCAGGGTTTCATCACCAACAAAGCTGGGCGCAAAACTGGTGGAGCCCGTGGCCTTGTCGACAAACCGCAGGCCTACGGGTTGCACCGGCGCCTGGGCAGCCACGGCAGCCTGCAGCAAGTTGGCATGAAAGGGCAGCATGGTGCGCCCATCGCCGGTCGTGCCTTCGGGAAACACCGCCAACACTTCACCCTGCGCCAGCGCCTGCTGCATGGACTGCACCACGCGCAAGGCATCGCGGGAAGAACTGCGCTCAATGTAGAGCGTGCCCGCTGCCGTGGCCAGCGTACCAACCAGCGGCCAGTCCTGCACGTCCGACTTGGAGACAAACCTGCAATAGCGTGCCGCATGCAACACCGGAATATCCAGCCACGACAGGTGGTTGGACACCAGCAAAACCGGGCCGACCAGCGCAGGAGCCCCGCGAATCGAGAGCGAAACGCCCGCATGGGCCAGCAGCGCCAGCGACCAGGCCTGCACCCGGGCCTGCTGTTGCGCGGGTGACAGCGCCGGAAAGCGCAGCGCTACGACCCACAGACCCTGGGCGACATGGAACAGCAGACGCAGCAAACGCCCGCAGGCCTTGAAGTGCTTCACAAAAACCTGGCCTGGCTTAAAGCGCGCTCACTGTCTCAGCTTCGTTCAAACGCAATCTGCCCAGCCACCAACGTGCAGCGCACCCGCCCCGGCAGCTCGTAGCCCGAAAACGGCGTGTGTTTGCCCTGGCTGCGCAGGGCCTCGGCCTGCACAATCCAATGGTCCTTCGGATCGAAGATGCAGACATCCCCCACCCCCCCCACCACCAACTGGCCCACGCTGGCCTGCAGGGTTCCCAGGGCACTGCCCAACACGCGGGCGGGCTCGCTGGTCACTACGGCCAGAGCACGCGCCAGGGGCGCGCCACTATCCTGCGACCATTTGAGTGCCAGGCTCAGCAGCAGCTCCAGTCCGGTAGCGCCGGGTTCGGCTTCGGCAAAAGGCAGTGTCTTGGCGTCTTCGTCGACCGGGTTATGGTCTGAGACCAGTGCGTCGATGGTGCCGTCGCGCAGGCCCGCCTGCAGGGCATCGCGATCGCGCTGCTGGCGCAGCGGCGGCGTCAGCCGCGCCCGGCTATCAAAAAAGCCGATGTCCGTGTCCGTCAGATAGAGTGAATTGATGCTGACGTCGCACGTCACATTCAACCCCTCGGCGCGGGCCTGGCGTACCAGCGCCACCCCTTCGGCGCTGGACAGACGGCACAGGTGCACATGCGCCTGGGTCGCCCGGAGCAGCTCAAAAATGGTATGCAGCGCAATCGTCTCGGCCGCCACTGGCACGCCCGACAGGCCCAACCGCGTGGCCAGCGAGCCACTGGCCGCTACGCCCTTGCCCAGATGCAGCTCCTGTGGGCGCAGCCAGACGGTGTAGCCAAAGGTGGCCGCATACTGCAATGCGCGCTGCAGGACCTGCGTGCTGGCCAAGGGCACCTCGGCCTGGCCAAAACCCACACAGCCGGACTCGGTGAGCTCGGCCATTTCCGTCAGCACCTCGCCCGCCAGCCCGCGCGTAAGGGCGCCCAGCGGAAACAGGCGCGTCTGGTGCAGTTTTTCGGCGCGGAACTTGAGCATCTCCACCAGCCCCGGCTCGTCGAGCACGGGGTCGGTATCGGGCGGGCACACCAGGCTGGTCACACCGCCGGCCACTGCAGCCGCCATTTCGGATTCGAGCATGCCTTCGTGCTCATACCCTGGCTCGCGCAGACGGGCCGCCAGGTCCACCAGCCCGGGCAGCACGATGCAACCTGTGGCGTCAATGCTGCGCTGGGGCGCAAAATCGGGCGGCACGCGGTTCACGCCCACGATACGGCCTGCCGCGATGGCGATGTCACAGGTCTGGTCAAGGCCCGAGGCGGGGTCGATCACACGGCCGTTCTGGATCAGTATCTTCATGATTTCAAGCCAAATTGGCTGTTAGCGCTTACTGGACAAGCGCAAACAGCTATCAAATAAATAGCAGTCTGCATTACATCAACAGACACCCGCGCCGCAGCAGACCCACGCCAGTGCCCCCGTGGAACCGGCTTTGCCGGGCCACTGGGGGCGTCCCCCTTGGGGGAAGACGCGAAGCGGTTCAGGGGGTTAAGCCTCATTCCCGGCCACGATCGACATGACCGCCATGCGCACCGCAATGCCAAAGGTGACCTGCGGCAGGATCACGGCCTGCGGGCCATCCACCACGGCAGAGTCAATCTCTACGCCCCGGTTGATGGGACCGGGATGCATGACGATGGCGTCCGGCTTGGCCAGCCGCAGTTTTTCGGGCGTGAGGCCAAAGCTCTTGAAATACTCCTGGCTCGACGGCAGCAGCGCGCCGCTCATGCGCTCGTTCTGCAGGCGCAGGGTGATGATCACGTCGGCATCCTTGATGCCCTCTTCGAGGGTGTGGCATACACGTACGCCCATCTCTGCCATGTTGGATGGCACCAGGGTACGCGGCCCCACCACGCGCACTTCGGCGCAGCCCAGCGTGGTCAGGCCGTGGATGTCGGACCGCGCCACGCGCGAGTGCAGCACATCGCCCACGATGGCGACGGTCAAGTTGGAGAAATCCTTCTTGTAGTGCCGGATGGTGTACATGTCCAGCAGCCCCTGCGTGGGGTGGGCATGGCGCCCGTCGCCCGCATTGATCACATGCACATGGGGCGCCACATGCTGGGCGATGAGGTAGGGCGCACCCGATTCGCTGTGCCGCACCACGAACAGGTCAGCCGCCATGGCCGACAAGTTGGCAATGGTGTCGAGCAGCGACTCGCCCTTGCTGGCCGAGCTGCGCGCGATATCGAGGTTGAACACGTCGGCCGACAGGCGTTTGGCCGCGATCTCGAACGTGGTGCGCGTGCGTGTGCTGTTCTCGAAGAACAGATTGAACACGCTCTTGCCACGCAAGAGCGGCACCTTCTTGACCTCGCGGTCATTCACGCTCACGAAGTTGGCGGCGGTATCGAGGATGTGCGTGACGATGTCGCGCGGCAGGCCCTCGATGGACAGCAGGTGGATCAGCTCGCCATGGCGATTGAGTTGGGGGTTGCGCTGGTGCAGCACGGCTCAGGCCTCTTTGATCTGGAAGTGAAATTGACCGCCCTCGTTGCGCGCCAGCGCCAGCGATTGGGTGCCAGGCAAAGCGACGCGGGCGGCGGCAAAGTCGGCCTGCACGGGCAGTTCGCGTCCGCCCCGGTCCACCAGTACGGCCAGGCGCACGCGGGCCGGGCGACCGTAGTCGTACAGCTCGTTGAGTACGGCGCGCACGGTGCGGCCGGTGTAAAGCACATCATCGAGCACCAAAATATCTGCGCCATTGACATCGAAAGGCAGCGTCGTCTGGGCGCTGGCGGCCAACCCACGCTGCGCAAAATCATCGCGGTGCATGGAGGACGACAGCACACCGGCCTCCCCATCGAGGCCCAGGTCCTTCTGCAGCCGCTCGGCCAGCCAGGCGCCGCCCGAGGCAATACCCGCCAGACGGGTGGTCGGCTCGCGCAGCGTACGCACGCCGCGCAACAACTCACGGTACAGGGCCTCGGCGTCAAGCACCAGGCTACCCGGGGCGCCAGAGGGAGATGGGGTCATGGAAGGCTCCTCAGGAACTGTTCAAGAATGATGCAGGCCGACGCCGCATCGGCATCGCGCGCACCGTCCGCCAAGGCCTCGGTGGTGCTGTAGCGCTCATCCACCTCATAGACCGGCAACCGGAAGCGGCCATGCAGTTGCCGGGCAAAACGCTGTGCACGGCGCGTGTTTTCGTGGCTGGCACCATCGGGGTGGTAGGGCACGCCCACCACCAGCGCGTCGGGCTGCCATTCGGCAATGCGCTCGGCCGCGCCCACAAAGCGCGCGTCGCCCTCGGCACGGATGGTGGTCTGCGGGCTGGCGGTGCGCAACATCCGATTGCCAACCGCCACGCCCGTGCGCTTGAGGCCAAAGTCAAAGGCGAGAAAGGTCTGCAGATGGATGGGAACCTCTGGCGTTGCAACCGGCGGCGCAGCGTCGCTCATGCGTGGCCCGCCCCGGGCGACAGGCGCCACGCCTCCAGCCCCAGCAGTCCCAGGGCGCTGTCGTAGCGTTGCTCTACCGGAGTATCGAAAATCACCGACAAATCGGCACCCACCGTCAGCCAGCTGTTCTCAGCCAGTTCGGATTCGAGTTGCCCCTCACCCCAGGCCGAGTAGCCCAGTGTGACCAAAACCCGCCGCGGCCCTGCCCCGGTGGACAGTGCTTCCAGCACATCTTTGGAGGTCGTCATCTCCAGCCCCCCCGGAATCACCATGGTCGATGCGTACGCTGATTCTTCGGGAATGTCGCCAGTGCCATGCAAGGATTCGTGCAGCACAAAGCCGCGCTCGGTCTGCACCGGACCGCCCAGAAACACGGGCGCATTGGTCAGGTCGTTGCGGCCCAGAGACAGGTCGACTTTGTCGAACAGGCCTTTAAGGTTGATATCGGTAGGTTTGTTGATGATGAGCCCCAGGGCTCCGCGCTCGCTGTGCTCGCACAGGTAGACCACGCTGCGTGCGAAAGACGCATCCTCCATCCCGGGCATTGCGATGAGGAAATGGTGCGTCAGGTTCATGGGCGCAGAATGGGCAGACATAGACTGATTTTACGGTGAACATGCCCGCCAGATACCGCACAGGGCTGGTTTGGTTCCGGCGCGACCTGCGCACTGCAGACCAAGCCGCTCTCTACCATGCCTTGCGCCAATGCGCCCAGGTGCATTGCGTTTTCGTCTTTGACCGTTCCATTCTCGACGCCCTGCCCCGCATTGATCTTCGGGTGGACTTCATTCGCAGCGCTGTTGAAGGGCTTGATGAGGATCTGCGGGCACTGAACGGGCGCCCGGACGGCGGCTTGATCGTGCGCCACGGGAGCGCAGAAGACGAAATTCCGTCGCTGGCCGCTGCGCTGGACGTGCAGGCCGTTTTTGCCAACCACGATGACGAACCCCAGGCACTGGCGAGAGATAGCCAGGTGCGCACGGCGCTGGCGGCTTCGCGCAAGGCTTTTCACACCAGCAAGGACCACACGGTTTTCGAACGCAGCGAAGTGCTGACCCAGGGCGGTACACCCTACAGCGTGTTTACGCCTTACAAAAACGCTTGGCTGCGCAAGATCAATGCGTTTTATCTGAGCGCCTACCCGGTCGAACGCCATGCGCAGGCCCTGGCACCCCGCCCGCCATGGGCCTGCAGCCCTGTTCCCTCGTTGCAGGAACTGGGGTTTTCATGCGCGCCGCGCCTGCCCATCCGGCTGGCCACCGGTAGCCGAGGTGCGCAGCTTCTGCTCGATGAGTTCCTCACCCGCATAGAGCACTATGACAGCACGCGCGACTTTCCCGCGATCAAGGGTCCCAGCTACCTCGGGCCCCACCTGCGTTTTGGCACCATTTCCATCCGCACACTGGCGCGCACCGCCCATGCGCTGGCACAGTCGGGCAGCCCGGGTGCCAGCACCTGGCTCAACGAACTGATCTGGCGGGATTTTTACTTCCAGGTCCTGCACCACCACCCGCACGCAGCGCAGCGCAGCTTCAAGCCCGCGTACGACGCGATCGCCTGGGAGAATGGCCCGCACGCTGCCGACTTGTTCGACGCGTGGTGTACGGGGCGCACAGGCTATCCGCTGGTCGATGCAGCAATGGCGCAGATCAACCAGACTGGCTACATGCACAACCGCCTGCGCATGGTGACGGCCAGTTTTTTGTGTAAACACCTGGGGCTGGACTGGCGCTGGGGAGAGCGTTACTTTGCAGAAAAGCTCAACGACTTCGATCTCGCCGCCAACAACGGTGGCTGGCAGTGGGCCAGTTCCAGCGGATGTGATGCGCAGCCTTATTTTCGGATCTTCAACCCGGTGCTCCAGAGCCGCAAGTTCGATCCGCAAGGCCGCTTCATCCGCCGCTACCTTCCGGCATTGTCAGATCTGCCCACTGCGGCGCTGCACGCGCCTTGGCTTGCACCTATCGGCACCTTGCAGGCTGCGGGTATCGAGCTGGGGCGCGACTACCCCGCCCCGATCGTGGACCACGATGCGGCGCGCCAACGGACCCTGCTTCGCTATGGAGTCGTCAAGGAAGGATAGGCAGTGGCGGGGCCGCATCATCGTCGGCATTGGGAGCCATGTGCATGCCTTCCACACTCAGGGAAGCACCGGCGGCCAGCCGCATGCGCAAGGCCATGTCCGTCTTGTTGTCTGCATGGGCCACAGCCTCTGCCTGTGCAATTTCCCCACGCTCGAATAATTGGAAAATGGACTGGTCAAAAGTGCACATACCCACTTCCCCGGTGCGCTCGATGGCTCCCCGTAACCCTTCGATTTGCCCTTTCTGGATCAACTCCGAAACATAGTGCGTCAGCAGCATCACCTCGACCGCAGGAACCTGGCGCTTGTGCGTTCCCACAATAAGGCGCTGAGCTACCACCGCTTTGAGATTGAGTGACAAATCCATGCGCAGTTGGCCATGTGCTTCTTCAGGGAAGAAATTCAAAATCCGCTGCACCGCCTGGCTGGCATTGTTGGCGTGCAGGGTGGAGATGCACAGGTGACCTGATTCGGCGTAATGCAGGGCATGCTGCATGCTGGTGCGATCGCGGATTTCACCAATCATGATGACATCCGGCGCCTCGCGCATGGCGTGGCGCAGTGCTTCGTCATAAGACAGGGTGTCGATTCCAACTTCACGCTGGGTCATCAGAGACTTCTTGTGGGCGTGCAAGTACTCGATGGGGTCTTCAATGGTCAGGATGTGGCCTGCCGTGTGCGCGTTGCGGTAATCCAGCAACGATGCCAGGGTGGTCGTCTTCCCCGAACCGGCGGCGCCCACCGCCAACACCAACCCGCCTTTGAGAAATGCCAACTGCTTGAGCACCGCTGGCAACCCGAGGGCGTCGAGTGACAGGATCGTGGGGGACACATAGCGCACCACCATTCCCACCTGCCCGCGCTGACGGTGCACATTGATCCGGAATCGATCTGCGTTGCCCGTTTGGTACGCCAGATCACATTCCATGCACGACTCAAAAGCAGTGACCTGGGCTGCATCCATGACCGAATAGGCCATGTCGCGCACATCATGGGCCTCCACAGCAGTGGAACCCAAGGTGAAAAAGCCCCCTTGCCGCTTGAGGGTGGGAGGAGCCCCTGCTATCAGAAAGAGATCCGATGCGCCTGCGCGCACCATTTGCTGCAAACAAGAAAGCAGCCGGGGGTCGCCGGAATGTTTCAGATCATCCACTTTCAGCGTCTCCCGGTTGCATTTCCGGCCCTGCTGTCAGCGCTGGGCGGTCAGGCAGTCACCGCATCGGCAGCCAACTTGGCGTAATGCTGTATGAGACTCAGCAACTCGTCATCCGAATATGGCTTGCCCAGGTAATGGTTCACGCCCAACTCCATGGCATGTTCACGGTGCTTCTGTGCGATACGCGACGTGATCATGATGATGGGAAGGTCGCGCAGCGCAGCATCGGCCCGGATGTTGCGCGCGAGGTCGAAACCATCCATGCGTGGCATTTCGATATCCGACAGAACCACCGTGGGTCGCTCTTCCTGCAGCCGCTCCAGTGCCTGCAGACCGTCTGCCGCCAAGGACACACGGTAGCCTTCGCGCTGCAACAGGCGCTGCGTGACGCGCCGTACCGTGATCGAATCGTCCACTACCAGCACCAATGGCACCTGCCCCGATGCAGGAGGCACGGCCGCGACTGGTATCCCCGCGCCAACATCCGACGACGATATTGTCACAGGTGCCTGGGAAGCACTGCTTGCGCGCACCTGCTCGCCATACACCGTGGACAGCGCCACCGGGTTGTAGATCAGCACGACAGCCCCCGAAGCGAGCACGGACATGCCCGCCAAGCCAGGGAGCCTGGACAACTGCGGCCCCAGGTTCTTCACCACGACTTCACGGTTGCCAAGCACTTCGTCCACATGCATGGCGATGCGTTGCGATGCACTGCGCAGCACCACTACAGGCCGGGTCTTGCCCGCAGCTGCGTCATGGCTGCGCGGCGAAGCCTGCAGCAAGGCGCCAGACCAATAGAAAGGCAGGCTCTCGCCAGCCACCTCGAAGGTTCCGGTCCGGTACGCTGCTTCCAATTCAGTCACTGGCACCCGGCGCACAATTTCCACAATGTTCGCGGGCACGCCCACAGCCAAATCGCCGGCACGCAACATCACCACCTGCGTTACCGCCGTGGTCAACGGAAGCACCATGCGGAATGCCGCACCCTTACCGGCCTCGGTCGTGGTTTCGATCCGTCCACCCAGGGCGTTCACTTCGGCCCGCACCACGTCCATGCCAATGCCCCGGCCGGAAAGCCCAGTCACTTCGGATGCGGTGGAGAAGCCCGGCGTGAAGATCAGATTGGCAGCATCGGTGTCGCTCAGTTCTGTGTCCGCGCTGATCAGCCCTTGAGACAATGCTTTTGCCCGGATTCCCGACAAATTCAGCCCGGCACCGTCGTCTCGGAACGCAACCGAAACGTCGTTCCCTTCGTGGCGCAAATCGACCGAGATCGTCCCGGAAGCGGGCTTGCCTTGGGCAAGCCGCTGCTCCGGTGTTTCGATGCCATGGGCCACACAGTTGCGCAACAGGTGCTCAAACGCTGGCGTCATACGGTCAAGAACGCCCCGGTCCATTTCAATCGACCCCCCCGTGATGTCGAGCTTAATCTGCTTGCCGGTTTCCTTGGACGACTGCCGCACCACGGCATAGAGCCGCTCTGCAATACCTTCGAACTCGACCATGCGGGTACGCAGCAGGTCGCGCTGCAATTCACGCGCTTGCCGTCCCTGTGCAATCAGGTCGTCCTCGGTGCCTTCCACCGTACGCTGCAGATTGCGCTGGATCGTGGCCACGTCGTTGACCGATTCCGCCATCATGCGGGTCAGCTCCTGCACCCGCGTGAAACGGTCGAACTCCAGCGGATCGAAACCGGCCGCAGATTCCTTGGACAACGCCAGTCGCGACTGCATCTGGGATTCAGACTGAACCTCGATATCGCGCAATTGCTGGCGCAAACGCTCCAGGTTGCCCGTGAGATCGGCCATCGAACCCTTGAGCTGACCCAGCCGCGCTTCCATGCGGGAGCGGGTGATCATGACCTCGCCGACCTGGTTGACCAGTCGATCCAGCAGCTGTGCACGCACCCGCACCGAATGTCCGGCCGTGGCGCGCACGGGGGCCAGTTCGAGCGGTCCCTGGGGCCGCGCCACCACCGGACGCCGCGGCTGCTCGGCCTGCGGTGCCTCGCTTGCCGGTGCCGCCTCGGGTTTGACCGGCGTGACCGCTACTGCTTCGGCAGGAGCCTGGTCACTGATGGCTCGCAGCGCATTGAAGTTCGCCTGCAAACCGTCAAAGCTACCCAGCAAGGGATCGATATCCGCGGACTGCACTGTTTCCACATCCAGCTGCTCAATAGCGGATTCGAGGCGGTGGGAGAGTTCTCCCAAACGCATGGCGCCCGCCAACCGCGCACTGCCCTTGAGGGTATGCAAGGCACGCAGCACCTCGGTACGCGCACCCAGGTTGTCTGGCCGCGAGGCCCATTGGCGCAAGGCACCGCCCAAAACCGGCAACAGTTCTGCGGCTTCTTCTTCGAAGATCGGGAAGAGGTCCGGGTCAATGACGTCGATCGCATCGATATCGTCGTCGATATCCGCGGGCGCAACAAAAACGGGGTCTGCTGCTTCAGCGGCGCCACCAGCCTGTTCGCGCAAGGGAACGGAGAGGGCCGGCGCCACATAACCACGTACCACCTCGGGCTCGACAGTCTCGGCGGATGGCGACACCAATGTCTCGGGCTCCGGTGCCGGGACGGATGGCTCCAAGAGTGCGGCGCGCGCATTTTCTTCCCGCCATGCTTCCATCGCCTGCTCGGCATCTTCGATGGGGGGCGACTGCGTACTCACAACCTCGGTTTGGAGGATCCGCTGCAATTCATCCAATATTTGCGGATTGGTCTCCTTGAGGAAACCGGCCGCAAACTGGTGCAAAAGGCGTCGCATGTCTTCCGCTGCATCCAGGAATGCGCGGGCATCTTCGGGTTCGCCTTTGGACTGCAACTGCACATGCTCCAAGGCATGCTCGAGCAATCGGGCGGTATCGGACAATGCAGAAAAACCCACCGTGGCGGAACTACCGGCGAGCGAGTGCGCAAGCGCCACCGCCATGTCGGGCAGTCGCTCGTGCAACTCCATCGACCATTCCTGGAGCGATGTCACAAGTCTGCGCGACCACTCATCTGCCTCGTTCAGGTAGACGTTGTAGAGCGGAATGCTGATGCGCAAATCGCCAATGACTTTAACGTTGTCATCCTGGGCCGGCTCGGAAACTACTGCTACGGGCTCTGGAACGGCCTCAGTCTCCAGAGACGGCTCGTCGTGCGCCGCTTCAGCGGGAAGCAAGGCGCTTTCAAGGTCTGTCGCCAGGGCTGGCGCAGCTTCCAGCATGGGAAGCTCCAGACTGTCGTCTGCCAGACGCACCTCTTGCACGACTGGAGCGGTCAGATCAAGCGGAAGATCGACATCCGTCTGCGGTGCGGCCTCTGGCACCACAGGCTCTTGCGTGGCCATGGCGGAAGAAAACTCGGAAAAATCGATGTCTTCTGCCAGCGGAATCTCTGTGGTGGGCTCCGGGGACACCGCTTCTTGCGCCAACCCTACAGACTGGGTTGCGGAGAACTCGAAGGAAGGGAAATCATCCGCCAAAATCTGCTCATCTGGCGCTGCTTCGGACACCGCCTCCTGGACCATCGGCACCGCTGCTGCAGTGTGCGATTCACCAGGAAGCTGCAGAGGCAGTTCGGTACCCTCCAAGCGCATGGCGTCTGCGACGCTGGCAAACATCTGGACCTGCCATGCACCAGCGGTACCCGCAGCGATGTCATCGGCCCAGCGACCAAAACCGTTCAAGGCCTGGTTGGCCAAATTCAGCAGCGACGGCTGCATGGGTTTTTGCTCAGCCAGCCAGGCATTGAGCAGCTGCTCCATGGACCAGGCTGCTTCACCAAAATCATTCAAACCTACCATGCGCGAGCTGCCCTTGAGCGTATGGAACGCCCTGCGCAGCGTCGTCTGCTCGCTGAGATTGCCGGGTTCTGCCTCTAGAAGCTGCACCGCAGCCAAGCCGTTCCCGACCACTTCGCGCGCTTCTTCCAGGAAGATGTCCAGGAGCTCATCTTCCACCTCGGTGACCACGGAGATCACCGGCAAAGGTGGCATGACAGGCGCAGTTTCAGCTGCAGGCGCTGAGATTTCTTGTGCTACCAGGGAGTCAGACTCCAGGGACACGGATTCTTCTTCAATCAGCGGCGCAGGCTCAAGCTGTACAGCCTCCACGGCCTCCGGCACCGCTGGCAGCGCCACAGCGGGAGGAACATGGGCGTAGTGTGATTCGCGCGGTACGACCTCGGGCAACGGCACAGGGGCGCGTTCCTCGATTTTGTGCTCCACGTCCTCTGGGCTGTCCGCCTGGTCGGTCACTCGGGCGCGGGTACGTCCCATCAAAATGCGCAACTCACCCAGTTCTTCGTCATACACAAAGAGCTTGCGTGCCATGGCACGCTGGTAGCTCAGCATATCGATGAGGAACCCCAAGGCTCCCAGGCTATTGCCCAGTTTCTCGAAAGTTTGTTTGCGTTCCTCTTCCGAACCGACATCATTCACCAGCAAACGCTCGACGGATTCGCGCATGCGCAGCACGGCCAACGAAGCCTGGTCCAAGCCAAGCACCGAAAGTACGCCGCGCATCTGAGCCAAGCGCCCCGGCACGGAGGTCAAAGGCGTCACATCTTCCGGGTTGCGGAAAAACTGATCCATGGCACGCTCGGCCTCGCCCAGCGTTGTGCGCAGTTCGCCCACCACACTGCCCATGGTCTGGTTGTCACTGACGCGCCGGTACAGCTCCTCCATCCAGGGCTCCAGCGGATCCGGTTCACCGCCCGCCGTGACATGGTCCAGCCGGTCTGCGAGCCGCGTGGCACGGGCTACCATTTGCTCTTCTGCGGTATCCGTTTCCTCCAGAGCGGCCTGGAGATACAACACGGATGTCGCCACTTCCATGGCCAACGCGGCCGAAGGAGGCTCGCCAGCCCGGGTGGTCGATTCCACCGCCCGGGTCAGCGCTTGTGCCAGGCTTTCGCTGTTGCGGTGCAGTTTGCGCAGGGAGTCACACACCAAGCTGAATTGGTCTGCCGCGGGCTTGAGCTTGTTGCGATCGCCGCCTGCCAGTGCGGACCAGGTTTCTGCGACGGCCGAAATGCGCTTGCGCGCCTGCGCCAGAACAGCAGGATCGAACCGACCAAATCGGCGCGATTCGTAGTCCACTGGCGGAGCACGGTCTAAGTCGAATGCCTTGCGCACCGCACGCAGATAGGGAACCTTATCGTTCTCGGACGGCTGCGCTTGCGAACAAAAAAACAGCAGATCCTGCACCAGCCTGTCCGCAATACCCGAGTCGCCTCGGGCCAGCGTGGCGTACTGCATGAGAATGCGCGAGGCCACCCGTTTGGCATAGACATCGGCCGCGAACAAACCACGGCCAAAGGCCTCGAAATACCCTGCGCAAATTTTCCAGAAAGCACGGGACTGGCGATCAGTCTGGGTTGCGACAAATCCGAGCGCGATATCACGCAAGTCATGGGCCGCATCAAAGTCGGCATCCTTCACGATGCGCAGAACGGCCTGGTCAAGACGCGCGCGCGCCGCCGGCCCATAGGCCAGCGGTTCAGCCGTAACTTCGACATCGGGTTCGCGGAAGCGCCGCTCGACGGGCCATAGATCGGCCGGATGAACGCGGTCAGCGCCCGTCAATGCCTGCACATCACGGTACTGGGGGAACAAGGCCACTGACGAGACAAGCTTGCCTGCCAGCACGCTTTCCAAATATTCGCTCAATGCAAAACTGGCCCGCTCCAGCGCGCCTGCAGCGTCGTCGGTGCACAGCTCAGGGCGTTGCACGAACTTCTGAACCGCGGTTTCCATGGCCCGGAGCACCAGCGCCGGTGATGCCATACCAACCATTTCAAGTGCGCCGCTGGCTTGGTGCAATTGTTGGCGCGCAATGCGCAAGGTGGCTACGTCCAGCGTAGCAAGATCCGATTCACGCGCCAGATCGGCATCGTGCACGAAGCGGCGCAGCGCCTTGACGGCACCGTCCAGGGACTTGCGCAATTCCTCGAGCACCCATGCCAATGGTCCAAGGTCCTGTTCGCCAGAACCTCCCTCGGCATGTGGTGCGTTGACGGCATCAGTAGATGACATGGATTCGTTCCCGGCTGCACAGAGCCCGTTTGTTGTTCGGTACGTCAGGCAATCTTGAACCGGGCCACAGACTGGCGAAGTTCCTCGGCCATCGTGGAGAGTTCGCGCACCTGCTGCGCCGTAGCACGCGTACCTTCACCGGTCTGCTCGGTCACCGCAAAAATGTGCTGGATGTTTTCTGCCACCTCGTTAGCCAACGTGGCTTCACGCGACGTGGAAGACGAGATCTGCTCGATCAGCTCCGCAAGGCGACGCGACACGCGGTCAATTTCCGTCAGTGCGGTACCTGCGCTGTCCGACAGGCGCGCCCCCTCCACCACACCTTGCGTGGAGCGTTCCATAGCGGCCACGGCATCTTGTGTGTCGGTCTGAATGGCCTTCACCAGCGCCGAAATCTGGCGCGTGGCGTCTGCGGAGCGCTCAGCCAGTCGCTGCACTTCTTCGGCCACCACAGAGAAGCCCCGGCCAGCTTCACCAGCGGAAGCCGCCTGAATGGCGGCGTTCAGCGCCAGCACGTTCGTCTGCTCCGTAATGTCGGAAATCAGTTCGGTGATTTCACCAATCTCTTGCGAAGATTCGCCCAGGCGCTTGATGCGCTTGGATGTGTCCTGGATCTGGTCGCGGATGGAGTTCATACCGCCGATGGCGTTTTGCACAGCTTGCAAACCCGAATCTGCAGCCTGCAGCGACTGGCGCGCCACCGTGGCAGACTCTTCCGCCTGGGTAGACACCTCGTTGATTCGGGAAGCCATGTCGAGCACGGAGCGACCCGTTTCACGAATTTCCCGCAGCTGTTCGGTCGATGCGGCCAGCAGCTCAGTGGAGGTGTTGTCCACCATGGCGGTGGTTTGAGCCACCCGGGTTACCGTGTTCTGCACGCTGCCTACCAGTTGGCGCAATTCTTCCACCGTGTAGTTCACCGAGTCAGCGATAGCACCCGTAATGTCTTCGGTCACCGTGGCTTCCTGCGTCAGATCGCCTTCAGCAACCGATTGCAGTTCGTTCATCAAACGCAAAATGGCGGCCTGGTTGGCGTCGTTGACGCGCTTGGCTTCCTGTTCCTGGCGCTGTGCGTCCTTTTGCTGGGCCTCGGCTTCGAGCTGGCGGCTGCGGCTGTCAAGCAGTTGCACACGCGAAATACCGACACCGCACAACAGCACGAAAATACCGGCCAACACCAGCGCCGCCAATTGGCCTGCACCGATACCCGTCTGCGCCGAGAGTTTGTTTTGCAGCCCTTCGAGCTGGCGGCGCAGCGGCTCGCTGTCGCCCAGAATGGCCGTCTGTGCCTCACGCGCCGAAACCAAACCCTGCAGGTTGCCCAGAATAGCGCTTGCCTGGTTACGGGTGTCTTCGTAGACCTTGATCAAAGCAGCGAGCTGCTCCCGGGTTTGGGCATCCTTGGTGGCGGTCAGGCGCAACTCAGGACTGCCATCCAGCAGACCTTGTGCAATTTCCTTGAACGAGTTCAAGTCCTTGCCCAGCAGGAACACCGCCTCAGGGCTCACACCTTCTGCGGTCTGGAACTCGTTGGCCGACTTACCGATACGCTGTGTCAACATCACCAACTGGCCTGCAGCGGAAATCTCTGCGGCGGGGGCGTTTTGCTGCAGCTTGAGCGAAGACACGGTTTCTGCGATTTCCAACAGATCCGAGGACTGGCGGTTGATCGTGCGCAGGGCATCGCCCACTTGCGTCAGGATTTTTTGCTGCCCCATCACGACGCTTGCATTTTTCTCTGCGCGCTCCATCAATGGCGTCACTGCGTCCAGGTCTGTCTTGAACGACTCGCCCAGGGCCTGCACGTTCAGCTCTGAATCACCCGCATTCAGTGCCCGCACGTTACGCGCCAGCACGCCCGAACTCTCGACCACGTCCGGGAAAGCCTGCGGACTCCCGACCAAGGCCTGCGACACCGACTTGGCCAGGCGCTGCGACTGCATGAGCGATTGACCAGTGGCGGTCAGCTGCTGGGCAGAGCGGTCTGCCTGCTGCAGCACCCAGGTAGCAATCAAAGCCAACACCGCCACGCCCACGGCAAGAAGAATCAGCAACCGCCGCTGGTGCGCAGCGGCACTGGCTTCGCCCAGCAGAGGCAGCGAGATCAGGTCAGCATCATCTTCCGACCGCACCGGACTGGCTGCTGCAGAAGCATAACCATCCGGATCACCCTGCACACTATTCAAACCATCCGCCGAATAGTTTTGCAGCTCATCGAGGGACAGCGCGTCCTGATCCGCGGCCAGGCCATTGCCAGCTTCCTGGCTGACAGGCTTGCGATTGAACAGATTACCAACTTGTTTGACGACAGACATGGGGCAGCCTTACAGAAGAACTCAAGCACTGATGCTCAAAAATGCGGTGTGTTGAGACAGGGCCTGCAAATTGAGCTCCTGCCAGCGCTTACCGTCGGAATCGATATAGGTCGTACCAAAAAACACTGGAGCATCCTCGGCCGGCGACTCGGAGGAAACAAAGGCGTCCGTGCCGCGCAGCCCCGCCAGTCGATCGACCAGCAAAGCGGCATTCACCTCCAGTGCGGCATTGAATGCCAGCAGACTGGTCTCGGACAGCGCCTGATCGGTGCGCATCGGCGCATCGCCCATCAAGCCAGCCAGATCCACCACGCCCGTGAGGCCACCGCGCAGGTTGGCTACCCCCATAAACCATTTCTGGGTGTATGGCACATGCTGCACCACAGTCCACGGAAAAATTTCGCCTGCATGCCCGAGAGGCAAAAGGTAAGACTTCCCGGCGGACTCTACGGCCAGCCAGGAAGAAACCGACAAACCCTCCGTCCTTGCCGCTTGCAGACGGCTGGCGAGACGTACCTGGAGCTCTCTAAGTGCTTCGCGATTGGCCATAGAAGATGCCGGACCTTCAGTTCAAAGCATCGATCTTGGCTTGCAGCTCCGCTGCATCGACCGGCTTGGTGATGTAGCCACGCGCGCCCTGGCGCATGCCCCATACACGATCGGTCTCCTGGTTCTTGCTGGTGCACATGATGATTGGCACGTCGGCATAGAGCGGGTCACGCGAAATGGCACGGGTCAGCTGAAAGCCATTCTGGCCTGGCATCACCACATCCATGAGAATCAGATCGGGTTTTTCTTCCGCCAAGCGGCGAAAGGCTTCTTCGGCATTTTCAGCCGTTCGCACCTGCATGCCTTTTTTCTGCAGCAGGTCCGTCAGGAACATCAATTCAGTCTTGGAATCATCCACGACCAGTACTTTCTGAATAGCCATTACATCGCTCCTTGATCAGGATTGCCAAATTGCTGCACAGCCTGCAACAGTTGGTCTTTGGTAAAAGGTTTGGTGAGATATTCCTGGCACCCCACCATGCGCCCACGCGCCTTGTCAAAAACGCCGTCCTTGGAGGAAAGCATCACCACCGGCGTATCGGCGAAACGGGCATTGCGCTTGATGATAGCTACCGTCTGATAGCCATCGAGCTTGGGCATGAGGATGTCACAGAAGATCAGCTGCGGATGGTAATCGTTGACCTTGGCCAGCGCATCAAATCCATCGTCCGCCAATAAAACCTCATGTCCGCCCTGTTTTAGGAAAATTTCCGCGCTGCGTCGGATGGTATTGCTGTCATCCACGACGAGAACTTTGAAAGATGCGCCGGTTGTAGTCAATTGTCACTGCTCCCGATGGGAAAAATAAACAACGCAGTCAAAGGCTGCGTTTCAGATCTGGACCATCTCGAAAACACTCTTGCCTGCGCCACATTCAGGGCAGGTCCAATCGGCAGGAACCTGATCCCATGGCGTACCGGGTGGAATGCCGTACTCCGGTGAACCCCGGGCCTCGTCATAGATCCAACCACAAAGCAAACACATCCAAGTCAATGAGTCGGTCACAGCTTAAGGGGCCTTCACATAGAATGCAACGATTGTATCCAGACACCTGTGCTGGTTGCCGCTTTTGCGCCACCCCACACACCGCAACGGGCCCATGCCACTCCAGCCGCCTTCCCCCCTCCCTGATGACGGCCTGCCCCCCAGCGCCGAGTCCCAGGCCAACCCGGCCTGCGTGATGGTGTTCAATGCCAGCGACCCGAGCGGAGCCGGTGGTTTGACGGCCGACATCACTACGGTGGCATCGGTGGGCGGGCACCCGGTGGCTGTCGTCACGGGGGCCTACATACGTGATACCGCTGAGGTTTTCGACCATTTCTCCATGGACGACGAGGCCGTCACCGACCAGGCACGGGCAGCACTGGAAGACCTACCGGTGCAGGTAATCAAAGTAGGGTTTGTGGGAGGGCCTGAAAACATCAGCGCCATTGCCGAGTTGACGGCGGACTACCCCGACCTGCCCGTAGTCAGCTACATGCCCAACCTTTCCTGGTGGCAGGATGACCTGATTGACCAGTACCTGGATGCCTTTCGCGAGCTTTTGCTGCCGCAAACCACCGTGTTGGTTGGAAACCACAGCACCTTGTGGCGCTGGCTCCTTCCCGATTGGAGCAGCGACAGAAATCCGGGCCCGCGCGACATCGCTGCAGCAGCCGCCGAGATGGGCGTGCCCTACACACTGGTGACAGGCATTCCCCTGCCCGAGCAGTTCATTGAAAACGCCCTGGCATCGCCCGAGACCGTGCTTTCTTCGAGCCGGTTCGAGCTTTTCGACGCCACCTTTGCCGGCGCAGGCGACACCTTGTCGGCGGCGCTGGCCGCCCTGCTGGCTTGCGGCACGGACCTCACCGAGGCCTGCAACGAAGCCCTGGCCTATCTCGACCATTGCCTGGACGGAGGTTTTCGTCCCGGCATGGGCCATGTCATCCCCGACCGTATGTTCTGGGCCGAGCCCGACGACAGCGACGATGACACCCCCGACCCCACCGAACCACCCAGCCTTGAAGGCTTCGGGCTACCTCCCCATGACATCAAACACTGACCTCAACCTTCCCCTCTTCGAACGCGCCAAAGCCGTGATTCCCGGCGGCGTGAACTCTCCCGTGCGCGCGTTCAAGGCCGTAGGCGGCACACCTCGCTTCGTCAAGCGCGCCCAGGGCGCGTACTTCTGGGACGCGAACGACCAGCGTTTCATTGACTACATCGGCTCCTGGGGCCCCATGATCCTGGGCCACGGCCACCCGGCCGTGCTCGAAGCCGTGCAAAAGGCAGCGCTTGAAGGCTTCTCGTTTGGCGCGCCGACCGAGCGCGAGGTGGAACTGGCCGAGGAAATCCTCAGCCTGGTGCCCTCGATGGAGATGGTGCGCCTTGTCAGCTCGGGCACCGAGGCCGGCATGAGTGCCATCCGCCTGGCGCGCGGCGCCACGGGCCGCAGCAAGATCATCAAGTTCGAGGGCTGCTACCACGGGCACGCCGATGCGCTGCTGGTCAAGGCAGGCTCGGGCCTGGCCACGTTTGGCAATGCCACCAGCGCGGGTGTGCCCGCCGAGGTGGTACAGCACACCTTGGTACTCGAATACAACAACGTAGCACAGCTCGAAGAAGCGTTTGCCCTGCACGGCAAGGAGCTGGCCTGCGTGATGATCGAGCCCATCGCGGGCAACATGAACCTGGTGCGTGCCAGCGTGCCCTTCATGCGCCGCTGCCGCGAACTGTGCACCGAGTACGGCGCCTTGCTGGTGCTCGATGAGGTGATGACGGGCTTTCGCGTGGCGCTGGGCAGCGCGCAAAGCGTGTACGCCAAGAGCATTCCCGGTTTCAAACCGGACATCACCGTGCTGGGCAAGGTGATTGGCGGTGGCATGCCGCTGGCCGCCTTTGGTGGCCCGCGCGCCATCATGGAACACCTCGCACCGCTGGGTGCGGTGTACCAGGCCGGTACGTTGTCGGGCAACCCGGTGGCCACCGCCTGTGGCCTGGCGACGCTGCGCGAAATCCGCAAACCCGGTTTCTTCGACGCGCTGTCCGCCTCGACGCACTCGCTGGTCACCGGCCTGAAAGCCGCTGCCGCCGCCGAGGGCGTTCCGTTCAGCGCTGACTGTGAAGGCGGCATGTTCGGTTTCTTCCTGCTGCCCGAGCTGCCGCAAAACTACGCCCAGGTGCTCAGGACCGACAACGCACGCTTCAACACCCTGTTCCACGGCCTGCTCGACCGGGGCGTATACATTGCGCCGGCGCTGTATGAAGCCGGTTTTGTGAGCGGGGCGCACACAGCCAGCGACATCGAAACCACCGTGGCGGCCGCCCGCGAAGTGTTCAAAACACTATCAAAAATATAGCTTTATGCGCTTACTGGATAAGCGTTAGAAGCCAAAAACACTTCAAGTTTATAGTTCTGTCTCCGCAACCCCCACTGCCCTGCCCATGCTCGCTGCGTTGAAGTTCCTGTTTGCCACGCTGATCCTGGTGATCAACACCCTGGTGCTGTGCAGCTCGATGATCCCGTTCGCCCTGGCCAAGCTCATCCTGCCGGTCACGGCGGTGCGCCATGTGTGCGACCGCGCTCTGATGGGCATCGCAGCACTGTGGATGGACATCAACACCTTCTGGCTAGACACCGTCAACCCGGTTCGCTGGGATGTCACAGGCATTGAAGGGCTTGACCCCCAAGGCTGGTTCCTGGTCGCCAGCAACCACCAGACCTGGGTGGACATCCTGGTGTTGCAGCGCGTCTTCAACCGCCGCATCCCCATGCTCAAGTTCTTTACCAAGAAAGAACTGATTTATGTGCCCGTGATCGGCCTGGCCTGGTGGGCGCTCGACTTTCCCTTCATGCAGCGCAAAGGCGGCGCCAGCGCCCGGGCCGACCTCGCCGCAGGGCGCAAGGCCTGTGAAAAATTCCGCCTGGTACCCACCTCGGTGATGAGTTTTGTCGAAGGCACGCGCTTCACCCCGGCCAAGCACGCACAGCAAAAATCGCCCTACCGCCACCTGCTCAAACCCAAGGTGGGCAGCCTGAGCATGGCGCTGGAAACCCTGGGCGATGCCTTTACCGGTTATCTCGACGTCACTATCGTCTACCCCCAGGGCGCCCCCACATTCACCGACGCCCTCTGCGGCCGTATCCCCGAGGTGGTGGTGCGCGCCCAACTGCGCAGCATTCCCCCCCAGGCATTGCCGGCCAACGGTGAACCAGCACCGCGCGCACCCGTACAAGCCTGGATCAATGAACTGTGGCAGGCCAAGGATGAGGAAATCACGCAGATTCTGGCCAGCAAGAAAGCCACGGGCGCTTAAAGAGTCCTGCCCGACAACAAAAAAGCGGCCGAGGCCGCTTTTTTGTTGTCGGCCCCAATGGCTCAATGCCTGAAGTGACGCACGCCCGAAAACACCATGGAGACACCGCGCTCATCGGCGGCATCAATCACTTCCTGGTCGCGCATGCTGCCCCCGGGCTGGATGACGCAGCTGGCACCGGCGTCCACCACCACGTCCAGGCCATCGCGGAAAGGGAAGAAGGCATCGCTCGCCACCACGGTGCCCACCAGGCTCAGGTTGGCATGCTGCGCCTTGATGCTGGCGATGCGCGCCGAGTCGAGGCGACTCATCTGACCGGCACCCACGCCCATGGTCATACCGCCCTTGCAGAAGATGATGGCATTGCTTTTGACGTACTTGGCCACCTTCCAGGCGAACAGCAGGTCTTCCATTTCGCTCAGCGTGGGCTGCTTTTTCGTCACCACACGCAGATCCATGAGCGAAAGCTCATAGTTGTCGGCCGTCTGCAGCAGCAGGCCCGAGCCAATGCGCTTGGCATCCATGGCATTGCGGCCGCGCTCCCAAGAAGTCGTGCCACCGTGCTTGGGCAAGGCGATCTTGAGCAGACGCACATTGGCCTTCGATTTGAAAATTTCCAGTGCCTCGGCAGTGAAATCCGGCGCCATCAGCACTTCGACGAATTGCTTGCTGATCTGCGCAGCAGCTGCCCCGTCCACCGCGCGGTTGAAGGCGATGATGCCGCCAAACGCGCTGGTGGGGTCGGTCTGAAAGGCCTTGGCATAGGCCGACGCGGCATCCAGCGCCACGGCCACACCGCAGGGGTTGGCGTGCTTGACGATCACGCAGGCGGCGGCGTCAAAGCTCTTGACGCATTCCCAGGCAGCATCGGCGTCGGCAATGTTGTTGTAGGAAAGTTCCTTGCCTTGCAGTTGCACGCCCGTGACGAGCGAGCCGGGCGCCGGGTACAAGTCGCGGTACAGCGCGGCCTGC
>NZ_BAAGQN010000018.1:77690-112758 GCF_054783455.1 Simplicispira piscis | reverse complement strand
AGCTTTTCTTCTTCAAACGTGACGGAAGACAGATAGTCGCTGATGGCACCGTCGTACTGCGCAATGCGGTTGAACGCAGCGACGGACAGCGCAAAACGCAGCTTGTCGGACAACTTGCCGTGCGCTTTCAGTTCCTCCAGCACGGCGGGGTACTGCGAGGCATCGGTCAGCACGCCCACGTCCTTCCAGTTCTTGGCGGCGCTGCGCACCATGGCCGGGCCACCAATGTCGATGTTCTCGATGGCATCCGCCAGCGTGCAACCCGCCTTGGCCACGGTCGATTCAAACGGGTAGAGGTTGACCACCAACAGGTCAATGGTGTCGATGCCGTGTGCCTTCAGGGCTGCCATGTGTTCTGGCCGTTCGCGGCGGGCCAGCAGGCCGCCGTGCACCTTGGGGTGCAGCGTCTTGACGCGGCCGTCCAGCATTTCAGGAAACTGGGTGACTTCGGCCACCTCGGTCACGGGCAGGCCTTCTTTGGCCAGTAGCTGGGCTGTGCCGCCGGTAGACAGCAGCCGGATGCCCAGGGCGTGCAGGGCTTTGGCAAAGTCGACGATGCCGGTCTTGTCGGAGACGGAGAGGAGTGCGTTCATGGCAATGGTGCGGTAGTTTGAATAAAAACAGGCTCTAACGCTTATCAAACAAGCGCAAGTAGCTACAAATTAAATAGCAATCAACAGATGCTCAAAGCAGCTTGTGCAGCGCCAGTTTCTTGCGCAGGGTGTTGCGGTTCAGGCCCAGCCATTCGGCGGCGCGCGACTGGTTGTGGGATGCCTCTTCCATCACCACCTCCAGCAGCGGCTTTTCCACCACGCGCACCAGCATGTCGTACATGCCGTCGGGGGTCTCGCCGCCCAGGTCGCGAAAGTAGCCCTGCAGGCTCTCCCGCACGCATTCTTCAATATGTTTCTTGCTCATGCAGCCATTCCCTCTTGTTCTTGTGAGTTCGCGTCCACACCGGTGGCGTGCGGCAACCGGTCCATCTGTTGCCCCAGGGCATCCAGGTAGTCGGCCACGGCCTGCCACTGCGTGGCGCAGTCTTCTGTCGTATTGATTTGTTGGCGCAAGGCCTCGCCGCCCGGCAGCGCGCGCAGGTACCAGGCAATGTGCTTGCGTGCACTGCGCACCCCGGTTTGCTCGCCGTACAGGCTGTAGTGGTCGTGCAAGTGGTCCAGCAGCAGGCGGCGCACCTCGGCCACCAGCGGCGGGGCCAGGTGTTCGCCCGTGGCCAGAAAGTGGCCCACCTCGCGAAAAATCCAGGGGCGGCCCTGGGCGGCACGGCCGATCATGAGGGCGTCGGCCCCCGTAGCGGCCAGCACGTCGCGCGCCTTCTCGGGCGTGGCGATGTCGCCATTGGCGACCACCGGAACCTGCACTGCCGCCTTCACAGCGGCAATGGTGTCGTATTCGGCAAAACCTTTGTAGCCCTGCTCGCGCGTGCGGCCGTGCACCGTCAGCATCTGGATGCCCACGCCTTCAAACTGCCGGGCCAGCGCCACGGCATTCTTGTGCTGCTGGCACCAGCCCGTGCGCATCTTGAGCGTGACCGGCACGTTGAAAGGCGCGCAGGCCTGCACCACGGCGGCGGCAATCTCGACGGCCAGTGCTTCGTTCTGCATCAGGGCGGAGCCCGCCCACTTGTTGCAGACCTTCTTGGCCGGGCAGCCCATGTTGATGTCGATGATCTGCGCGCCGCGCTCTATGTTGTAGACCGCGGCCTCGGCCATCATGGGTGCATCGGTGCCGGCGATCTGCACGGCAATCGGCCCCGGCTCCCCGGCATGGTTGGCGCGGCGCGAGGTCTTGAGGGTGTTCCACAAATCCTTGCGCGAGGTGACCATCTCGCTCACCGCGTAACCCGCACCGAGCTGCTTGCACAACTGCCGAAACGGCCGATCCGTGACGCCCGCCATCGGGGCCACGAACAAACGGTTCGCCAAAGGAATGTGGCCGATGTACATGAGGGTTTCGGGGCGCCGCAATTGCTGAAAAAGGAGGCAGGATTGTACCTGCTCAAAATTTCAGCAACTGAAATGGCGAACCACCCACAACCCTTTGCTCTCCCTGCCGCTGCGCGCCGCCTCAGCGTGCGGCGAAATCCTTGCCTGCCTTTGCCGGTGGCAGGGTGCCCTGCTGCACAAACAGCCACCACGCATCGGCTGAATTCTCAAACCGGTATTGCGCCATGAGCGTCCTCAGCCACTGGCGGTTGTGCTGCACGTCGGGTGCAAAACCGTCCACACCACCCGACGCGCCCGCCAGAACCACGCCGGATGGTGTGCCCATGTCGACATCTTCTCCGTCTGCAAGCGGCCCGCGCACGGTCTGGCGGGCTTTCATGCCGTCCATCACCCGCACCCGCACAATCCAGCCACCACTGCGGGCTTCGCAGCAGGCATCCAGGGCCAGGCCCTGGACCTGCAGATCTTGTGCGATGTGTGCCAAAGCCTCGGGCGCGGTCGGTGCATCGGCACAGTGTGGCACACCGATGTGCGTGTGCAGCACCACCGCATGGGTGTTGTGCGCCCATGCCGAAAACACGAGTGCCGCGGCCATCGACCACCAGGGCGTGCTGCCGATGCCCGAGGCAGAGCGAGAGAGCTGCTCATAGGGGTGCCGTGTTGAAGCGATGGCCATGGGATTCCTCCGGGTTGCTTTCCGTCTGGGTTGCGGTAGATCCACGATACAAAAGCAACCCGTTCCACGGCATGCGTGCATGGCGCACCATGCTGTAGGACAACGCCACCAGGCCACCAAACCAGCGTGCAGGGCCCCTACACTGACTGGCATGGAAACCTGGATGCATCTGCTACTCGAATGGCTGGCCCTGCCCCAGTTCGGCCTGAGCACGGTTTTTGTGGTGTCCTTTGTGTCGGCCACGCTGCTGCCGCTGGGGTCTGAACCGGCGGTGTTCGGGCTCATCAAACTCAACCCCGACCTGTTCTGGCCCGCCGTCATGGTGGCGACCTTGGGCAACACGCTGGGCGGCGGCGTCAGTTGGTGGATAGGGCTGGCAGCCCACAAAGCCGTGGACCGCGCCCGTGGCTACCACAAGGATGCACGCGCCATCGCCTGGTTGCGGCGCTTCGGGGCCAAGGCCTGCCTGATGAGTTGGCTGCCCGTGGTGGGCGACCCGCTGTGCGCCGTGGCCGGCTGGCTCCAACTGCCGTTCTGGCCCTGCCTGGCCTACATGGCTGTAGGAAAATTTTTGCGCTACCTGGTCATGACAACGGTGTTGCTGCACCTGATGCCAGGCCAGGTGGCTCTGTAACCTCTTCGCGCGGCAACAAGACGTCCCAGTCCACAGGCCGCGTGGTATCCACATGCACGGTCCGTGCTTCCTCTTGCGCCGACAACGGCCGTGCAGCCGCCCACTGAGATTCCAGCACCTCCAGCCCCGCCTCGGAGGCATCGCCTCCCGCCTGCTGGCGCGCCTGCACCCGCGCACGCAGCACGTCCAGCGGCGCTTCGAACGACAGAATGCGGCACGGCGCCTGCAGAGCAGCGGCCAGGGCGATAAAGCGTGCCCGCAGGGCGGCGTTCAGAAAAGTGGCATCGACCAGCACGGTGTATCCGGCGCCCAGCGCAGTGCGCGCCACCTGCGCAAGCCGGTCATGGGTGCGCTGCGAAGCCTCGCGGGTATAGATGCCGCCCGACACCACCGCGCTCGACGCATGGGCGAGCAGACCAAACAGGCGCTTGCGCTCCACATCGGCACGTACACGCACCACGCCGCGCTGCTCGATCACCCCCTGTGATTGCGTGCTCTTACCCGCCCCCGAGAACCCATGGGCCAGCCACAACGCGGCAGGCTGAGGCTGGATGCTGCGCGCCGCCAGTTCCAGGTAGCGCTGGCGCTCCAGCGCACTGGCAGCCCACGCCGCCCCACCCGCCTGTGCCCTGCGCATGCCCGCGACCCGGGCGCGCACCAGGGCGCGGTAGACGCAGTAGTAGCGCAGCACGCGCAAGCCATCGTAGTCGCCGGTGTGTTCCAACCAGGCATTGAGAAAACGCCACGCCAAATCAGAGCGACCCCGCGCCTCCAGGTCCATCACGAGAAAAGCAATATCGGCCACGCAGTCGATCCAGCGCAGCGCCGGGTTGAACTCGATGGCATCGAACAACTGCGGCCCGGCGTCGGTCAGCACCAGGTTGGCAAGGTGCAGATCGCCATGGCACTCGCGCACCCGGCCCGCATGCAAGCGCGCATCGAACACAGGCGCCAGAGCGGCCCCTTGCGCGGCGCACCACTGCGCCAACCGTGGCAACGGGGAGGGCTGCGCACAGTCACCGGCTTCCTCCTGGCTCTGCAAGGCATGCAGACAGTCGTGCACCGGGCTGCACACGGCGCGTGCGTCGCCAAAGCCCTGCCCTGGCTGCGCCACGGCAGCCCCGCCCTGGAACTGCGCCACGTGGCGCGCCAGAGCGTCGATGTGCGCGGGCTGCAAGCGCTGCTGCTCCAGCACATGGCTGAGCAGCATGTCTTGCGCAAACCGGCGCATGCGCACCGCGGGCTCGGCCCCAGCAGGGGCCTGATCGGCAGGCAATACACGCAGCGCGCCGTGCTGCTGCTGCACTGCCACCAGCCCAAGGTACAGGTCGGGGGCCGTGCGGCGGTTGATGCGCAACTCTTCCAGGCAGGCAGCACGGCGCAGTGCGGTGGTGCTGAAGTCCAGAAAATCGAGCTTCAGCGGTTTCTTGAACTTGTAGACAAAATCGCCCGCCAGCAGCAGCCAGGAGATATGGGTCTCGATGCACTCCACGGCCTCTGCGGCATGGCCAAACGCCTGCGGTTGGCTCTGCAGTTGGCGCACCAAGGCTTCGGCCGCATCAAAACTGCCCGTCAGCATGGCAGGCTCGCCCGCAGAAGAATACGCACTCCATCGTCCAGCCCCGGAAGGGGTAGACCACCACCCCCTGCGCCCGATGGTTCCGGGGAACGGGTGTCATGGAGAGGGACGGCATGGGAAGCAGCGGCAGGCGCCGGGAAAGACAACAGCATGGTCTTCGAGTGTGCCCGCTGCTTGACCAGTGTCAACCGCCTCGATCAAGAAACCGAAAGAGGATCGCGCCTCTCTGGGCAGCACTGCATTTGCTATCAAAAATAGAGCTTCAAGCGCTTACCAGCAAAGCGCCAGAATCGAAAAACACTCAAACTCTCGAAACCAACCGCTGACCGTGTCGCACGGTAGTGATCACCGAGCCTTCGTCGTCCTGGGCGTCGGGGTCTTCGCCCAGCAGCTCCACAGTGACGGACGGATCGCCCTTGGCCACTGGCTCTTCGACGACCACCTGGTTGCGTCCGCCTTCCTTGGCCATGTACATGGCGGTATCGGAGCGCGAGAAGAACTCCAGCACCGACTCGCCCGGGATGTACTGCGTAACGCCAATGGACACCGACACCCGGCTCTTGAGCAGACCCGTCCAGGGGTGCGCCTCGACCTGCGCACGGATGCGCTCGCAGGTGTTGAGCGCGGGCAGCAGCGAAGTGGCCGGGAAGATGAGCAAAAACTCCTCGCCCCCGTAGCGGCCAAAAATATCACCAGCCCGCACATTTTCCTGCGCCACGCGGGCAAAACTGCGCAATACCTCATCACCGCCCAGGTGCCCCAGTTCGTCGTTGATGCGCTTGAAATGGTCCAGGTCGACCACGGCCAGGCACAGGGGAATGCCGGTTTCATCGGCCAGTTGCTTCTGCTCCTCCAGCGCCGCGACGATGTAGCGGCGGTTAAAACACCCCAGCAGCGTGTCGCGCTGCGCATCTTCCTGGATGTTCTTGATCTTGCGGCTGGCCCGATGCAGGATGCGCTGCAGCATCTGCACCTTGCCCACCAGGTAGATAAAGCTGGGCAGCGACACGGCCAGTGCCACGAAATGCATCACTTCGAGCCGCAGCAATGCATCGTTCTGCTGCGCCGTGTAATGCAACGCAATCACCACCGCATAACCCGACAGCAGGGCCCATGCCACCAGAAACGCCGTGTTGCGCGGAATGCGGTACATGCCATAAGCCATGGTCACAAAACTGAATGGCGCCAGCAAGATCTGCGTGGCCGGATCCAGGTACACAACCAGCAACATGCATGCCAGGGCGCACACCACAATGGGGAGTTTGAGCCGCTTCTCCTGCGCCCGCATGTGCAGGCCCGACTTGAAGGCACCCAGGAACACCAGCGAGAGACCAACGATCAGGCCCGACAGCACATACAGCGTGCGCGACTGCACCATGTCCACCGCATGAAAAACCACCGCAGCCGCCAGATACAGGCCGACCAGCGACAGGGCGATCAACCATTTCTGTGCATTGGTTCGCCGCCCGCCCGCCATGCCCGCATCGGCCCTGCGGCGCGCGTCCTGCAAGACCACGGCCGACGAATCGTCGAAGTCCATGCTCGCATCGGTGAATGGAAAGGCCTCTGACGCAGAGAACTGCGGTTTCCCGCTTTTAAAAATCATGGTCAAAAGTGAGGCTGCAGCCATGGCACATGGAGTGGAGAGAACACCGTCGGTTGTAAGAAGGAAGAAGGTCGTACCGGAAACGGTAGCGCGGCTCGCTGTATACACCATTTGTTACATCGCGACCCAAAAACCGCTCACCGGAGAATGGTATCCGTACCGAAAAGGCGCTTTGTGTGCCGCGCCCCCACCAAACCACTGCGCAAACACCCTGCAATCAAACCCTTGTCAGAACGCTCTGCGAAGCGTCTGCCCGCGCTGGACACGGCATGATAAGGAGAACCGCCTCCATCCCTCCCCGTATTTACCATTAGCTACGCAACGCACGGACCGCAGGCTGATGCATCACAAGGCCGGACGTGCGCGGGCCCACCAACCTTCCAGCGAGTACACCAGCAAAGCCGCCCAGATCAGCATGAAACCGGCCAGACGGGACAGCTCGAACGGCTCGTGGAACAGCCATACACCCAGTGCAAACTGCAGGCTGGGCGACAAATACTGCAGGATGCCCATCGTGGCCAGGGGAATCCGCCGTGCGCCCGCGGCAAACAGCAGCAGGGGAATGGCGGTGATCGGCCCGGCAAGAACCAGCCAACCCAAGACGGCAGAACTCCCCTGCACCAGCACCCCCTGGCCCTGCCAGGCCCAAACGCCCAGGCCGATGGCGGCCAGCGGGGCCAGCAGCACAGTCTCCAGAGCCAGCCCTTCCAGCGCCCCCAGCACGGCCACCTTGCGCAGCAGGCCATAAAAACCAAAAGTCAGTGCCAATACCAGCGCGATCCAGGGCAAGCGGCCCGCCTGCACCGTCAGCCACAGCACCCCGGCGGCGGCCACCGCCACCGCCAGCCACTGGCCCGGACGCGGGCGCTCGCGCAAAAAGAAGAATCCCAAGGCCACGCTGACCAGCGGCAGAATGAAATAACCCAGGCTGGCATCCACCACATGACCGTTGTTCACTGCCCAGACATAGGTCAGCCAGTTGGCCGACAGCAACAGCGCCGAAACCGCAAAGCCCCCCAGCACCCGCGGCTGGCGCAACACCGCGCGCGCCCAGGCCCATTGCCGGCGCACCGCCAGTACGCCCAACACGAACACCAGAGACCACAGGGTGCGGTGCAGCACCACTTCCAGCGCTGGCACGTCGGTCAGTTGCCGGAAATACAGCGGGAACAGTCCCCAGGACAGGTAGGCCAGCGTGGCGTAGGCGATGCCAGGATTCATGTACGGCAGTCAGTGGGGCGCATTCGCCGCAGAAAAAAAGACCGCCATGGCATACCTGCAAAGCAGCAGGCCATGACGGCCAGGCCCCAAAGGCCTCAGACGTTGAACAGGAAGTTCAGCACATCGCCATCGCGCACGATGTATTCCTTGCCTTCAGCGCGCATCTTGCCTGCATCTTTGGAGCCCTGCTCGCCCTTGTAGTGGATGAAGTCGTCAAAAGCGATGGTCTGGGCGCGGATGAAGCCGCGCTCGAAGTCGCCATGGATCACGCCAGCAGCTTGCGGCGCAGTGTCGCCCACGTGGATAGTCCAGGCACGCACCTCCTTCACCCCGGCAGTGAAATAGGTCTGCAGCCCCAGCAGCTTGTAACCAGCGCGGATCAGGCGGTTCAGGCCCGGCTCATCCTGCCCCATCTCGGCCAGGAACATGTCGCGGTCTTCATCGCTCATTTCGGCCATTTCGGCTTCCATCTTGGCGCAAATGGCGACTACAGGTGCATTCTGCGCAGCAGCGTACTCCTTCAGGCGTTCCAGCAGCGGGTTGTTTTCGAAGCCATCTTCGCTCACATTGCCCACGAACATCGCGGGCTTGGCCGTGATGAGGCAGAACGGCTTGAGCAGGGGCAGGTCCTCCTTGCTGACCGGCACACTGCGCGCAGGCAGCCCCTGGTCGAGCGCTGCCTGGATGGGGGTAAGCAAAGCGACGATCTTGGCGGCTTCCTTGTCGTTACCGCTCTTGGCGGCCTTGCTGTAGCGGTTGAGCGCTTTTTCCACCGTGCTCAGGTCGGCCAGGCACAGCTCGGTCTGAATGACTTCGATATCGGAGATCGGGTCCACGCGGCCCGCCACGTGGATCACGTTGTCGTCCTCGAAGCAGCGCACCACATTGACGATGGCGTCCGTCTCGCGGATATGGGCCAGAAACTGGTTGCCCAGGCCTTCGCCCTTGCTGGCACCGGCCACCAGGCCGGCGATGTCCACAAACTCGACGATGGCCGGCACGATGCGCTCGGGCGTGATGATTTCGGCCAGTTGCTGCAGGCGCGGATCAGGCACCTCGACCACGCCGGTGTTGGGCTCGATGGTGCAGAAAGGGTAGTTCTCGGCGGCGATGCCGGCCTTGGTCAGCGCGTTGAAGAGGGTGGACTTGCCGACGTTGGGCAGGCCCACGATGCCGCATTGGAGGCTCATGGCAGGGCTTTCAGGTGTTCTGGGGACAAACCGTTGATTTTAAGCCGCGCAAACAAAGACCACCCGATAGGCTTCAGCGATGGCCCGTTTCAGTCAAAGCACAGGTCGGCCGCAACGGCCTGCCCCACGCGCAGCACCTGGCCGGCTCCCTGGCACACGATGGCGTTCATGCCAAAAGTGACAGCGCCACCCAGCCGCCTGTCCTGGCGGTAGCTGCGCAGCATGTCGCCCACGGCGGGGCGGCTCTCAGCCGTGGCCGGGTCGATATTGGGAATGGGGCAGCGCGCACAGGGCTTGACCGGCTGCAGCTGCACTTGGGCAGCGCCGACGTCAATGCGCAGCAGCTCCAGACGGTCTTCATCGTGCGCCTGCACGCCGTCGATGACCACATTGGGCCGAAAGCGTTCCATGCCCACCGCGGGCTGGCCTGCGGCTTGCAGGCGTGTGTTGAGTTCCTGCAGCGAGGCCGTGCTGGTCAGCAGAAGGGGAAAACCGTCGCTGAACTGGTTGGGCACCGCCCGCCCGCTGGTCCAGTCGGTGCTGGACAGGCGCCGCTGCGCCGGATCGAAGCGCACCAGGCGGCAGGGTTGGCCCAAAAAGGCGGTCAACCAGCGGGCGGCTTCGTCGCCCATGTCCCAGGCCGGCACGGTGTCTTTCCAGACCACCACCGGGGTGTGCGGCGGGGCCACATCGATTGCCAGGGGCACGCGCAATTCACCCAGACCGGGAGCCTGCAACAGCAGCGCCCCTTGGTCGCGCGCAATGCGGGGCCGGATCAGCGCCATGCGGGGCACGGCGCGCTGTGTGAGAAACGCGCCCTGTTCATCCACCAGCATCCAGGCGCGGTCGAACTCCAGGCCGGTTTCGGTCAGCAGGGCCTCATGCACCTCGATGCCCGCGCAGGACTTGACGGGATAGATGAAAAGGCGCGCCACGGCGCCCGAGAGATCAGCGTTGCTATTGAAGGCCACGGCAGGGGGTTTCCATCGCACACAGGGACAAAGCCTGCAAGCATAACCCTCAGGGGCGGGCCTCCTACAATGCCCGGATGGCGCAATCCTTTGACATCTGTATCCGTGGCGCGGGCGTAGTCGGCCGCACCCTGGCACTGCTACTGGCCCGCGAGCGGCTGAACGTGGCCCTCGTCGCCAACACCGCACCGGCACCAGAGGCAGCCGATGTGCGGGCCTATGCCTTGAACGCGGCCTCGCGCGCGCTGCTGGAATCGCTGCGCAGCTGGCCCGACGCCGTGCACGCCACGCCGGTCACGCACATGCGGGTGCGGGGTGACCAGGAGGGCGAGGTGCACTTTGACGCCGCAGCCCAGGGCGTACCGGCCCTGGCCTGGATTGTCGATGTGCCCGCGCTGGAGGCCCGCCTGCAGGACGCCGTGCGCTTTCAGCCGCAGGTAGAACTGGTGCAGGCCCCCGTGCCGGCCGCGCTTACCGTGGTGTGCGAGGGCCGTGCCAGTCGCACCCGCAGCGAACTGGGCGCCGAGTTCGACATCACGCCCTACCCCCAGCACGCCATTGCCGCGCGCATGGCTTGCGAAAAACCGCACGGCCAGGTGGCCCGGCAATGGTTTTCGCCGGACGGCAGCATCCTCGCCTTTCTGCCCCTGGAGGGCGAAGGCGGCAGCACCGTGGCGGTTGTCTGGTCTGTAGCGCCGCCGCTGGCTGCCGAACTGCTGGCCCTGGAGGCCGATACCTTTGCGCAGCGCATGCAGGCGGCCAGCCAAGATGCGCTGGGCGCCTTGACGCTGGCCAGCGAGCGCGCCACCTGGCCGCTGCAGCAGGCCCAGGCGCGCCACTGGTGTGGCACCCTGCCGACCAACCCTGCAGCCGCGTGGGTGCTGGCGGGCGACGCCGCACACAACGTACACCCGCTGACGGGCCAGGGCCTCAACCTGGGCCTGGGCGACGCCCAAGCGCTGGCCCAGGTGCTGGGCGGGCGCGATACCTGGCGCAGCGTGTCTGACCTGCGGCTGCTGCGCCGCTACGAGCGCCAGCGCAAGACGGCCCTGGCGCCCATGGGCCTGGCCACCGATGGGTTGCACCAGCTTTTTTCACGCCCGCAGGGCCCTTGGCAGATGCTACGCAACTGGGGCATGAAAGGCTTTGACCACAGCGGCCCTCTGAAAGACTGGATGGCCCGCCAGGCCATGGGAACGCGCTGAAGGCAATGCACTCCAACGGCGCAACACCCTTACGCCGCCCCTTGAACCTTTGAATAAAACCATGCAACTGATCCCCTCCCTGCTCGCCGCCGCCGCACTGACCCTGGGTTTTTCCGCCACCGCCCAGGAAGCCGCCATCCGCAAAACACTGGCCGAGCGTATTCCGCAAATGGAAAAGATCGACGAGGTACAGCCTACGGCCATGTCGGGCCTGTACGAAGTGCGCATCGGTACGGACATTTTCTACACCGACGCCAAGGGCAACTACCTGATCCAGGGGGAGCTGATCGATACCCGGGCGCGCCGCAACCTGACGGAAGACCGCATCAACAAGCTCTCGGCGGTGGATTTTGCAGCGCTGCCGTTCAAGGACGCCTTCACCATCGTGCGCGGTGACGGCAAGCGCAAGGTGGCGGTGTTTGAAGACCCCAACTGCGGCTACTGCAAGCGCTTCGAGCGCGACATGCAGAACGTGGACAACGTCACCGTCTACCTGTTCCTCTACCCCATCCTCAGTCCCGACTCGGCCGAGAAATCGCGCAACATCTGGTGTGCCAAAGACCGTACGACCGCGTGGGAGGACTACATGGTGCGCGACAAGACCCCGGCCGCCGCCACCTGCGACACCAGCGCACTGCAACGCAATCTGGCTTTCGGTAAAAAATACAAAATTACGGGCACGCCCACGCTGATTTTTGCCGATGGCAGCCGCGTGCCCGGCGCCATCCCGGCCAAGGACGTCGAAAAACGCCTGGGCGAATCCGCCGCCAGCAACTGACACCCCGCGCCCGCACCGCCCATGGCCAACGCACGCTCCACCGCCGCTGCTGCGGTGCACTACCGCATCGAAGCGCCCGACCCACACCAGCACCTTTTCCACGTCACGCTGACCGTGGCCCGCCCTGCAGCGCAGCAGGAACTGGCGCTGCCTGTCTGGATACCGGGAAGCTACCTGGTGCGCGAGTTCTCCAAAAATCTGCAGAACCTGCAGGCCCGCCAGGGCAGGCAGGCGCTGGCGCTGCAGCAACTGGACAAGCACCGCTGGATGGCGACGTGCCAGCCCGGCAAGCCGCTGGTGCTGCACTACGAGGTATATGCCTGTGACGCCTCGGTACGCACCGCCTGGCTGGACGCTGCGCGCGGCTTCTTCAATGCCACCAGCCTGTGCCTGCGCGCCGAGGGACACACCGAACAGCCCTGCACCATTGACATTTTAGCTCCTGAAAACATAGCTACCAGCGCACAGTGGTCGTGCGCTACAGCCATTTTTCCTTTAAAAGTGGATGCCTGGGGGTTTGGCCGCTACCGTGCCGACGACTACGACACACTGGCCGACTGCCCGGTGGAAATGGGCGCCTTCTGGAGCGCGCGTTTCACTGCCGGTGGCGTGCCGCACCGCTTTGTGGTGGCAGGCGCCGCAGCGTCTTTTGACGGCAAGCGGCTGCTGGCCGACACGCGCAAAATCTGCGAGGCCGCCATCCGCCTCTGGCACGGCGAGGGCAAGCCGCCGTTCAAAAATTACCTGTTCATGCTCAACGTGGTCGATGACGGCTATGGCGGGCTGGAGCACCGCAACTCCACGGCCCTGATCTGCGCCCGGCGCGACCTGCCGCGCAGCACCGCGCCTGCGGTGGGCGAGGGCTACACCACCCTGCTCGGCCTCATCAGCCACGAGTACTTCCACGCCTGGAACGTCAAGCGCCTGCGCCCCGCAGAGTTCACCCGCTACGACTACGCGCAGGAGAACTACACACAGCTGCTCTGGTTTTTTGAAGGCTTCACCAGCTATTACGACGATCTGCTGCTGCGCCGGGCCGGGCTCATCGACCCTGCCAGCTACCTCAAGCTGCTGACCAAAACCATCCAGCAGGTGCTGCAAACGCCGGGCCGCACGCTGCAGACCGTGGCCCAGGCCAGCTTTGACGCCTGGGTCAAGTTCTACCGCCAGGACGAGAACACCCCCAACGCCACCGTCAGTTACTACACCAAGGGCGCACTCGTCGCCCTGTGCCTGGACCTTGCGCTGCGCGCCGAGGGCCATTGCACGCTGGACGATGTGATGCGCGCCTTGTGGCAGCGCTGCGCGGGCGGCCCCATGGACGAAGCCACCCTGCGCGCCGTGCTACACGAACTGGGCGGCCGCCCCTTTGACACGGAGATCGACGCCTGGGTGCACGGCACCGGCGAACTGCCGCTGGAGGCGCTGCTGGCGGCCCAGGGCATCACGCTCAAACCCGAAGCCGCCCAGCCCGCCCAGCGCCTGGGCCTGCGCGTGACAGAAAACGCGGCAGTGCAGATCAAAACCGTGCTGCGCGGCAGCCTGGCCGAGCGCGCCGGCATGGCCGCCGGCGATGAATGGATCGGCATCGAAGTGCAGGGCCAAGGCTGGCGCATTGCCAAGCTCGACGACATCGCGCTGTATGCCGGGGCAGAGACGGCCGTCACGGCCCTGGTCGCCCGCGACCGGCGCCTGCTGCGACTGCCCCTGACGCTGGCCCATCCGCCCGCCAAGAGCAGCAAAGGCCGCAAGAGCGCCGCACAGCCCGCCATGGCCGACACCGTGTCGCTCAGCATCACCGACGCAGCCCGCGCCACGCGCTGGCTCGATGGTCTTTGATCGGCCCCGCACTGCCGGGGCCTTGGTTATCGTTTTATTTTTAATTGCAACAGGAGAACGCCATGGCCTACGAAGTCATTGAAGTCCGCACCGAAGCTGAAAAGGTCGGCATCATCACCCTCAACCGTCCCAAGCAGCTCAATGCGCTGAACGACCAGCTCATGGACGAGCTGGGCCAGGCCCTCAAGGCCTTTGATGCGAACGACAAGATCGGCTGCATCATCATCACCGGCAGCGAACGCGCCTTTGCCGCCGGGGCCGACATCGGTGCCATGGCCAAATACAGCTTTGCCGATGCCTACAAAGGCGACTACATCACGCGCAACTGGGAAACCATCCGCAGCATCCGCAAACCCGTCATCGCCGCCGTGAGCGGTTTTGCGCTGGGCGGCGGCTGCGAGCTGGCCATGATGTGCGACTTCATCATCGCTGCCGACACAGCCAAGTTCGGCCAGCCCGAGATCAAGCTGGGCGTGATTCCGGGCGCCGGTGGCACCCAGCGCCTGCCGCGCGCCGTGGGCAAGGCCAAGGCCATGGACATGGCCCTGACTGGCCGCATGATGGACGCCCCGGAGGCCGAACGCGCAGGCCTGGTCAGCCGCGTCGTGCCTTTCGAGAAAATGATGGAAGAAGCCCTGGGCGCCGCCCTGGTCATTGCCGATTTTTCGCAGATCGCCGTGATGGCGGCCAAGGAGTCGGTGAACCGCGCGTTCGAAAGCGGCCTGTCCGACGGCGTGATGTTCGAGCGCCGCCTGTTCCACGCCCTGTTCGCCACCAGCGACCAGAAAGAAGGCATGGATGCTTTCGTGAACAAGCGCAAGGCGCAGTTCCAGCATCTTTAAAAATCCTGGCAGCCGAGCTTTGGTTGCCCGTTTTTTTTGTTCTATAATTCCATTTTTTCGGTGGTATAGCTCAGTTGGTTAGAGCGCAGCATTCATAATGCTGATGTCCCAGGTTCAAGTCCCGGTACCACCACCACATTGAACCCACAGTGGCAACACTGTGGGTTTTTCTTTGGGTGCACGCAACGCAGGCGCCCGTAAAATCGCGCTTTCACAGCCCCTGGATGAACACCATGAACCGCTGCCCGACCGCACTTTCCCCTTCTCGCCCCGGTCTGGGGCCCCTCCTGCTGGCCGTGCTCTGCGCCGCAGCCCCTCTGGCCAGCGCGCCTGCTGCCGCACAAGGCACGGTGCAGGGCTCGATGAGTGGCATGCGCAACTTCCCCGATGCGGCGCTGCGCGGTTCGCTGGTGATTACCGGGGCCTCCGATGCCGAGATCAATGGCAACGCCATCCGCATGGCACCCGGCATGCGCCTGTTCAGCCCGCAGAACACCCTGGTGATGATGCACACGGTCAAGGGCCAGCAATTCACCGTGAACTACCTCATCGAGAACAGCACGGGCATGCTGATTTCTGCCTGGATCCTGAGCAACAGCGAGGCCGCACAGCCGCGCAAGGGCAGCGACTCCGTGCAGCGCAACTTCCGCTTCGAGTCCGACGCCACCCCCGTGCGCTGACCCGGCTGCTGCCACGCCCCTGGCTCCCGCCCTGCGGCGGGCGCAGCGCATGCAGCCCACCCCCCCTGTTTTCTGAGAGCTTGCCATGGCCAAAAAAGTCTTTATCAAAACCTTCGGTTGCCAGATGAACGAGTACGACTCGGACAAAATGGTGGACGTCATGCGTGCCGCCGAGGGCTACGAACCCACGCAAAACGTCGATGAGGCGGACCTCATCCTGTTCAACACCTGCTCGGTGCGCGAGAAAGCGCAAGAGAAGGTATTTTCCGACCTGGGCCGCGTCAAGCACCTCAAGGAGCGCGGCGTGAAGATCGGCGTGGGCGGCTGCGTGGCCAGCCAGGAAGGGGCCGAAATCATCAAACGCGCGCCCTATGTGGACATCGTCTTCGGCCCCCAGACCCTGCACCGCCTGCCCGATCTGCTGCAGGCACGGGTGCAGCAAGACCGTCCGCAGGTGGACATCAGCTTTCCAGAGATCGAAAAGTTTGACCACCTGCCGCCTGCGCGGGTCGAAGGCGCCAGCGCCTTCGTCTCCATCATGGAAGGCTGCAGCAAGTACTGCAGCTACTGCGTGGTGCCCTACACGCGCGGCGAAGAGATCAACCGCCCTTTCGACGATGTACTGGTCGAGGTGGCGGGCCTGGCCGACCAGGGCGTGAAAGAAATCACCCTGCTGGGCCAGAACGTGAACGCCTACCGCGGCGCCATGGGCGACACCAGCGAGGTGGCCGACTTTGCGCTCCTGCTGGAATACGTGGCTGAAATCCCCGGTATTGAACGCCTGCGCTTTACCACCAGCCACCCCAACGAATTCACGCCGCGGCTGATCGAGGCCTATGCGCGCATTCCAAAACTGGCCAACCACCTGCACCTGCCGGTGCAGCACGGCTCGGACCGCATCCTCATGGCCATGAAGCGCGGCTACACCGCCATGGAATACAAGAGCACGGTGAAAAAGCTGCGTGCCATCCGCCCTGATCTGGCCATGAGCAGCGACTTCATCGTGGGCTTTCCGGGCGAGACCGAGGAAGACTTCGCCAAGATGATGAAGCTGATCGACGACATCCACTTCGACAACTCGTTCAGCTTCATCTTCAGCCCGCGCCCGGGCACGCCCGCCGCCAACCTGCACGACGACACGCCGCACGAGGTCAAGCTGCGCCGCCTGCACGAGCTGCAGGCCGTCATCAACGGCAACATCAAGCACATCAGCGAGGGCCTGGTGGGCAAGGTGCAGCGCATTCTGGTCGAGGGCAGTTCCAAGCGCGACGGCAACGAACTCATGGGCCGCACCGAGTGCAACCGCGTGGTCAACTTCGCCGGAGACCCTCGCCTGGTGGGCCAGATGGCCGACGTCACCATCACCGAAGCCAAGACCTACACCCTGCGCGGCGAGGTGCTGGTGCGTGAAACCACGGGATAATCCATCAAAAATGAGAGCTGCTTGCGCTTGATACACAAGGTTTTAAAGTACTTTTCTATTGGAAAATATTTACCATCAAGCGTTGGCAGCTCCTGATTCAGGAGCATTCATCCTATAAAAAAACCGGCACTCTGCCGGTTTTTTGCTTTGTTTTTGATAGCTTGTAGCGTTTATTGCATAAGCACTACAGCCAAAAAAACACCAAAACTCAGAAAGGCATGCCAGGCATACCGCCGCCACCCCCCATGCCCTTCATTCCGCCCATCTTTTTCATCATTTTCATCAGGCCGCCGCCCTTCATTTTTTTCATCATGCCCTGCATCTGCTCAAACTCCTTGAGCAGGCGGTTGACTTCCTGCACCTGCACACCCGCGCCGCCAGCGATGCGTTTCTTGCGGGTGGCCTTGATGAGTTCGGGCCGGCGGCGCTCCAGCGGCGTCATGCTCTGGATGATGCCTTCCTTGCGCTTGATGTCTTTCTCGGCCTTGTCCATGTCCACCTGACCGGCCTTGGCGGTGAGCTGCGAGGGCAGCTTGTCCATGAGGCTGGCGAGCCCGCCCATCTGCTTCATTTGCTGCAACTGGCCCAGAAAATCGCTCAGATCAAAGCCGTCGCCACTCTTGACCTTGGCAGCGAGCTTTTGCGCGGCTTCCATGTCCACACCGGCCGCCACTTGCTCCACCAGCGCAACGATGTCGCCCATGCCCAGAATGCGGCCCGCGTGGCGCTCGGCGTCGAACACCTCCAGGCCGTCGAGCTTCTCGGAAACGCCGGCAAACTTGATCGGTGCGCCGGTGATCTGGCGCACAGACAGCGCAGCGCCGCCGCGTGAATCACCGTCGAGCTTGGTCAAAACGATGCCGGTCAGCGGCAGTGCTTCCTTGAAGGCACGTGCGGTGTTAATGGCATCCTGGCCCTGCATGGCGTCCACCACGAACAGGGTTTCGATCGGATTGAGCACCGCGTGCAGGTCCTTGATTTCCTGCATCAGCACTTCGTCGATGGCCAGGCGACCGGCGGTGTCGACCAGCAGCACATCAAAGTAGTGTTTCTTGGCGTAGTCCAGCGCGGCCAGGGCAATGTCGCGCGGCTTCTGGTCGGGCGTGCTCGGGAACCACTCTGCACCTGCCTGGGCCGTGACGGTCTTGAGCTGCTCGATGGCGGCGGGGCGGTACACGTCGCCGGAGACGGTCAGCACCTTTTTCTTTCGCTTGGTGATCAGGTGCTTGGCCAGCTTGGCCGTGGTGGTGGTCTTGCCCGCGCCCTGCAAACCCGCCATCAGGATCACGGCCGGGGGCTGGGCCGCCAGATTGATGTCGGACACGCCCTCGCCCATGGTGGCGGCCAGTTCGCGGTTGACGATGCTGACCAGCATCTGCCCAGGTTTGAGGGAGCCCAGCACCTCTTCGCCCAGCGCCTTTTCCTTGACGCGGGCGATGAAGTCGCGCACCACGGGCAGGGCCACGTCGGCTTCGAGCAGGGCCATGCGCACCTCGCGCAGCATGTCCTGTACGTTGGATTCGGTGATGCGGGCCTGGCCACGCATCTCCTTGACGAGGCGCGAGAGTTTGTCGGTAAGGGCGGAGGCCATGTCAGGTATTCCGGGGTAGACCCGCGAACGGGGCTGCGGGAGGGGGGTTGCGCCCAAGGGCGGGCCGTGGGCGAAAGGTAAACTGTGCAGCATGATTTTAGCTAGTAGCTCCCCCGTCAGTCTGGTGCTCGGGCTCGCCACTGCTCTGGCCTATGCCGTTCCGGCTGTGGCAGCAGCCCGCCTGCAGGCCCGGGGTGCCCGCGCAGCCCTGTGGGTCGCCTGGGTATTGCACGCCGCCACCCTGGCCTGGAGCATGGTGGAGACGACGCCGCGCTTCGGTTTTGCCCCGGCCCTGTCGGTCACTGCGTGGCTGGTTCTCACGGTCTATGCCATCGAACACCAGTTGTTCCCACAGCTGCGGGCCCGCTGGGCGCTGGCTGCTCTGGGCAGCCTGGCTGTGTTGCTGGCAATGGCGTTCCCGGGCCAGGCCCTGCATGGCACGGCCTCGGCCTGGCTGCCGCTGCACTTGGCGCTGGGCATCTCGGCCTATGGCCTGCTGGCCGCCGCCGTGGTGCATGCCGCCTTGATGACGCGCGCCGAACGGCGCATCCGCCTGGCGGTCGATCCCCACAGCGGCATGCCCTTGCTGACGCTCGAGCGCCTGACCTTCCGATTCGTGACCGCGGGCTTCGTGCTGCTGACCGCCACACTGGCGGCCGGCATGCTGTTCAGCGAATCGCTCTATGGCCGTGCCTGGCGCTGGGACCACAAGGCCGTGTTCTCGGTGCTGTCGTGGCTGACCTTTGCCGCACTGCTGCTCGGACGCAAGCGCTTTGGCTGGCGTGGCCGCAGCGCCGTGCGCATGCTCTACACGGGCGCTGCGCTGCTGCTGCTGGCTTATGTGGGTTCGCGTTTTGCACTGGAAGTGGTGCTGGGACGCAGCGCATGAAATACTTGCTGGTCCTTGCCGTCATCGCCATAGGCTACGCTTTTTGGCGCAGCCAGCGCACGGACGCCCCGCCATCGCAGGGCAAACGCCCGCCGCTGCCCGCACCGCAGGACATGGTGGCCTGCGACCGCTGCGGCGTGCATCTGCCGCGCTCCGAAGCGTTGACACACGGCGCCCGCATATACTGCTGCGCCGAGCACCAGCAGCAAGATGCACGCTGACACCATACCTCCCGGCAACAGCACGGCCGCGCGGCCCCTGGCGGTGGATGAGACCCCTTTTCTGCGCCTGTGGCACGGCTTCCTGACGGGCCGCACCATGATCGCGCTGGCCCTGCTGCTGCTGCAAGGGGTGGGCCAGGTCATCAACCAGAACGCCCATCCGTTGGTGCTCATGGTGTGCGTGGCGTACCTGGCCGCAACGCTGGCCCTGCGCGTGCTGGCGCGGCGGGCGCCGCCTTCTCCGCAGGCCGGTCTGCAATGGCTGCCGTCCATTGGCGTGGACCTGGTGGCGGTAAGTGCGCTGCAACTGCTGCACATCGGCTCCATGAACTTCACGCCCCTGCTGGGCCTGCCCATCCTCATGGCCTCGGTGCTGGGAACGCTCACCCTGGCGCTGGGCACCACGGCAGCCGCCACTTTGCTGCTGCTGGCCTGGGCATGGTGGCAGGGTTACCACGGGCCCGACACGGATACTGCGCAACTCTATCTGCAGGCAGCGCTGACCGGGACCGGCTATTTCATCGCCTCCTTCCTGATACACCAGCTCTCGACCCGGCTGGTGCGCGAGCAGCAAACAGCGCAGCGCAGCAAGGTGGCGGCCCTGGTGCAAAGCCAGGTCAGCGCGCTGATCATCCAGAACCTGACGGACGGCGTGCTGGTGGTTGACGAAGAAGTCACCGTGCGCATGGCCAACCCGGCGGGGCTGTCGCTGCTGGGTTGCCCGTCCGGCTCGGACCCTCCATTCACATTGCACCAGGCTGCAGCATGGCAGGCACTGGTGGCTCTGGCGCGCCGCTCCTTTCGCCTGGACCAGCCCCAGACCGCCGACCTGAACCTGCTGAATGAAGGACAAAGCCCCGTCGGCCTGCATGTACGCACCTGGCTGACCTCGCCAAAACAAAGCGCTGCCGGTGTGCCGGGCGCCCGTTTGTGTGTGATGTTCCTGCACGATCTGCGTGAGATGGAAGCGCGTCTGCGCACCGAAAAACTGGCGGCCATGGGCCGCATGTCGGCCGCCGTGGCGCACGAGATCCGCAATCCACTGGCGGCCATCATGCAGGCCAATGCCCTGTTGGAAGAAGACCTGGAGCAACCCGCACAAAAGCGCCTGAGCCAGATGGTGCAGCAAAACGCCGACCGCCTGGCCCGCATTGCCGAGGAAATCCTTGACATCGCGCGCGTGCAGCACCAGATCAGCCACGCCCCGGCGTCCACCTTGACGCTCGATTCCAGCGTGGCACAGATCTGGCAGGACTGGAGCAGCCACGACCCGGCCCACCGCCAGGGCCGTGTGACGCTCATGGCTGGCGAGGTGCACGTGGAGTTCGATACCGAACACCTGCGCCGTGTGCTGGTGAACCTGCTCGACAATGCCTTGCGCTACAAGAGTAGCGAGACCGATGCGTTGCAGCTGAGTACCCGCATCAGCGCCCCCGGCCAGGCCTGCGTACAGGTCTGGAGCGATGGAGCGCCCATGGACCAATCGGTGGAGCGCCATCTGTTCGAGCCCTTCTTTTCATCCGAAAGCCGATCCAGCGGCCTGGGCCTGTACATTTGCCGCGAACTGTGTGAGCGGCATGGCGCCGCCATCAGCTACCAGCGCACCAGCCGCCCCACCTCCCGGGGCGACATCGAGGGCAATGCCTTCACAGTGAGCTTCCGCCAGGTCGGGCGGCTGCAAGAGTCGGCCTCCCTGTTTGACACCATTGTGGTTTGATATGTCCCTAAATGCCCCTGCGGCCTCCATCCTGGTGGTCGACGACGAACCCGACCTGCGCACCCTGTACGAGTTGACCCTGTTGCGCGAGGGCTACCGCGTCGACACCGCCGCGACTTTGCTCGAGGCGCGCCAGCAACTGCAGGCCAAACGCTTTGACGTGGTCATCAGCGATATGCGCCTGCCCGACGGTTTTGGCATGGAACTGCTGCAAGATCTGCGCGACCAGCAGCGGCGCGAGCGCTGCGTGGTGATGACGGCCTACGGCTCTGCAGAAAATGCCGTGGAAGCCCTGCGTTCAGGCGCCTTCGACTACCTCACCAAACCGGTCGATCTCAAGCAGTTCCGCTCTGTCGTGGCCTCTGCGGTGCAAGGGGGCGATGCGGTTCCCCCGCCGCGCAGCACCCGCAGCAGCCCCGCCCGCGACGGCGCCACCGACTCCGGAGTCCCTTGCAGCCTGTCGATGGCCCGCCTGGTGGGAGAGTCCGAGGCCATGCGCAACGTCAAACAGCGTGTGGCCAAGGTGGCGCGTGGCATGGCGCCCGTGCTCATCCGGGGCGAGTCGGGTACGGGCAAGGAGCTGATCGCCCGCGCCCTGCATGCCAGCAGCCAGCGCGCCAGCGGCCCCCTGGTGGCCGTCAACTGCGGCGCCATCCCTGAAAATTTGCTGGAAGCCGAATTTTTCGGCGCCCGCAAGGGCTCCTATACAGGCGCGACGCAAGACCGCCAGGGGTACTTTCAGGCCGCGCAGGGCGGCACTCTGTTTCTGGACGAAATCGGGGACCTGCCACTGGCCATGCAGTCCAAGCTGTTGCGCGCCATCCAGGAGCGCAGCGTGCGCCCGCTGGGCTCCACCCAGGAAGAAACCGTGGATGTACGCATCGTCAGCGCCACGCACCACGACCTGGCCTCGGCCGTGCAGACGGGACGATTCCGGCAGGATTTGTACTATCGGCTCAACGTCATCGAAATTTTCATCCCCCCGCTGCGCGAGCGACGCGAAGACCTACCCGCTCTGTGCGAGGCTTTGCTGGCGCGCATTGCGCTGGAGTCGGGAGGCCCCGTGCCCCAGCTCACCCCGCAAGCGCTGGCCGCCATCACCACCCACGCCCTGCCCGGCAATGTGCGCGAGCTGGAGAACCTGCTGCACCGCGCCGTGGCGCTGAGCGAAGGCGATGTGCTCACGGTGGAAGCCGCAGGCCCGTCGGCTGCCGACCGTGCCTTCGATGCAACCCCTGCAGCACCCCCCATCACCCCCGGCAACCCGGCCCCCACGTCTACCACCGCCGAGCTTCCCCATGACCTGCAGGCCTGGCTCGACCAGCAGGAGCGTGACATTCTGGTGCGCGCACTGCAAGCAGCCCATTTCAACCGCACCGCCACAGCGGCCCGACTGGGCATCAGCCTGCGCCAGATCCGCTACCGCATCGCGCGCCTGAACATTACCGCGCCCAATGACGACAACAACGCCGACGCAGAATCCTGAAACCCCGACACCTTCCGTCTGGGTGCAGGGCTGGCACGGCAGCGCCCGGCACTTGGCTTCGCCCAACTACGGCCCCCGACCTGCACAGGCGCAGATTGATCTGATCGTAGTGCATTCCATCAGCCTGCCGCCCGGCCAGTACGGCGGCCAGGCCGTGCAAGACCTTTTCCTGAACCGCCTGGACTGGGACGCCCACCCTTACTACCAGAGCATCCGGGGCCTGCAGGTTTCAGCCCATTTCTTTATCGAGCGCGATGGCACGCTCTGGCAGTTTGTCGATTGCGACCAGCGCGCCTGGCATGCAGGGGCATCCCAATACCGCGGACGCAGCCAATGCAACGACGATTCGATCGGCATCGAGCTCGAAGGGCTGGAGGGTGCAACGTTCGAACCTGCCCAGTACAACGCCCTGGCACGGCTGTGTACCGACCTGGCACAGCGCTATCCCATTGCCCACATCGCAGGCCACGAGCACATCGCACCCGGCCGCAAGGCCGACCCAGGGCCAGGGTTTCAGTGGCCGCAACTGCAGCGCCTGCTGGCGTGGGATGCACGCCGCTTCCCAGCCCACACCCTGCAGCCACTGCGCTGATACGCCCCGGCCTACAAAAAAAATAGCAGCAGGACGCCTGAATCAAGGCGTCCGCGCCGTCCCCGCACCTCGCAGGGGCGGTTTTCCTGCGCCCCTGCGGCAACCCAGCCAGTACGATCTCCAGCCCAAAAATACACTACATATAGTGTATTAATTTAAATTTCACATCACCTATAGTGTGAAATTGATTATCATCAATCAATTCACCGCCCGTCTTTCGGCGGCCTGTTCGGGCGCCAGAGACCTCTATCACCCCTTCGACGAGAGGACGCCATGCAAGCTGCCACCCCCATCTCCACCACGCCCATTGCGCCCCTTGTTGCAGGGGCGCACACACCAGCCCGCCTGTCTGCGGCGGCCTCCGACTTATCGCACTACCAGATCCTCCGGCGCAACGGCGCCGTGGTGCCGTTTGTCCCGCAGAAGATTGCCGTCGCCATGATGAAAGCCTTTCTGGCGGTGCACGGCACCCAAGGTGCAGCCTCGGCCAGCGTGCGCGAGGTGGTGGATCAGCTCACGCAGGCCGTGGTACGCGCGCTCATGCGTTCGCGTCCGGGCGGCGGCACCTTCCACATTGAAGATGTGCAAGACCAGGTGGAGCTGTGCCTGATGCGCGGCGAACACCACGAGGTCGCTCGCGCCTACGTGCTGTACCGCGAACGCCGCACCCAGGAGCGCGCACGCCAGACCGAAACCCAGGCGCCCAGCACCCCGGCGCTGCATGTCATCGATGGCGACCAACGTGTCGCACTCGACATGAACCGTTTGCGCGGCCTGATCGAGTCCGCGTGCGCGGGGCTGGGCACTGATGTCCAGGCTGAACCCATCGTGCAGGAAACCCTGCGCAATCTCTACGATGGTGTGCCGCTGGAAGAAGTACACAAAGCCGCCATCCTGGCCGCACGCACGCTGATCGAGAAAGACCCCGACTACAGCTTTGCCACGGCCCGATTGCTGCTGCACACCATTTCCCGCGAAGTGCTGGGCCGCGAAGTGGCACAAGGGGATATGGCGCAGGCCTATGCAGACTACTTTCCACAATGCATCCGCAAAGGCGTCGAGAACCAGCTGCTTGACGAACGCCTGCTGCAGTTCGACCTGACCCGCCTCGGTGCGGCCCTTGAGGCCGGGCGCGACCTGCAGTTCGATTACCTGGGCCTGCAAACGCTCTATGACCGCTACTTCCTCCACGTGCGCAAGACGCGCATTGAACTGCCCCAGGTCTTTTTCATGCGTGTGGCCATGGGGCTGGCGCTGGGCGAGATTGACCGCGAAGCCCGCGCCATCGAATTTTATGAAGTGCTCTCGCGCTTCGACTTCATGTCGAGCACGCCCACCTTGTTCAACAGTGGCACGCTGCGCTCCCAGCTGTCGAGCTGCTACCTGACAACGGTGCCTGACGATCTTGATGGCATCTACGAATCCATCAAGGAAAACGCCTTGCTGTCCAAGTACGCCGGCGGTCTGGGCAACGACTGGACGCGCGTGCGCGCCTTGGGCAGCCACATCAAGGGTACGAACGGCGAATCGCAAGGCGTGGTGCCTTTCCTCAAGGTGGTGAATGACACGGCCGTCGCGGTGAACCAGGGCGGCAAGCGCAAAGGCGCTGTGTGCGCCTACCTGGAGACCTGGCACCTGGACATCGAGGAGTTTCTGGAGCTGCGCAAGAACACCGGCGACGACCGCAGGCGCACGCACGACATGAACACGGCCAACTGGATTCCCGACCTGTTCATGCGCCGTGTGCTGGAAAAAGGCCAGTGGACGCTGTTCTCCCCCTCCGATGTCCCCGACCTGCACGATCTGTTCGGCAGCGCATTCGAAACAGCCTACGTGGCCTATGAAGCGAAGGCCGCCCGTGGCGAGATCAAGCCCAGCAAAACCATCCAGGCGACCGACCTGTGGCGCAAGATGCTGACCATGCTGTTCGAGACTGGGCACCCCTGGATCACCTTCAAGGATGCCTGCAATGTGCGCTCGCCACAGCAGCATGTGGGCGTGGTGCATTCGAGCAACCTGTGCACCGAGATCACGCTCAACACCAGCGACAGCGAAACGGCCGTCTGCAACCTCGGTTCGGTCAACCTGCTCAACCATCTGATCCGCAACGCGGATGGCCAACTGGCGCTCGATCACGCCAAGCTGCGCCGCACCGTGGGCATTGCCATGCGCATGCTCGACAACGTCATCGACATCAACTACTACGCGGTGAAAAAGGCGCGTGATGCCAATCTACGCCACCGTCCGGTAGGCCTGGGCCTCATGGCGTTCCAGGACGCGCTGTACGAGCTACGCATTCCCTACGCCAGTGAGGAAGCCGTGGAGTTTGCCGACCGCTCCATGGAAGCCATCTGCTACTACGCCTACTGGGCCTCGACCGATCTCGCAGCCGAGCGGGGTTGCTATTCCAGCTACCGCGGCTCACTGTGGGAACGGGGCATTCTGCCGCTCGACTCGCTGGATCTGCTGGCCCAGGCACGCGGAGGGCATGTGGAAGTCGATCGCTCGGTCACCCTCGACTGGGACGCGCTACGCCACAAGATTACAAAGGACGGCATGCGCAATTCCAACTGCGTAGCCATCGCACCGACGGCCACGATCTCCAACATCGTGGGTGTGGACGCTTCCATCGAGCCCTGCTTTGGCAACCTCTCCGTGAAGTCCAACCTCTCAGGCGAATTTACGGTGATCAACCACAAGCTGGTGAGCGATCTCAAACGCCTGGGAATATGGGATGACGTGATGGTCATGGACCTCAAGCATTTCAAAGGCTCACTGCACGCCATCGACCGTGTGCCACAAGAGATCAAATCCCTGTACTCCACCGCTTTCGAGGTGGAACCACGCTGGCTTGTCGAGGCCGCATCGCGTCGCCAGAAATGGATCGACCAGGCGCAGAGCCTGAACATCTACATGGCGGGCGCGTCTGGCAAGAAGCTCGACGAGACCTACAAGCTCGCATGGCTGCGTGGCCTCAAAACCACCTACTACCTGCGCACACAAAGCGCGACCCATGTCGAGATGAGCACGGTCAACACGCGCCAGCTCAACGCCGTTGCATCGGGCCGCGACGATAGCGCCATGGCATCACCGGGCACGCCACAAGAGACGTTGCCCGCCAGCGATGTGCGCTTCTGCGCCATCGACGATCCCTCGTGCGAAGCCTGTCAGTAGCACTGCGTACACAGGTCGCTATACAACGGCGACCTCACATGTGTTTTCAAGCAACAAAACAGCGCAGCGCAGCACATAGGCGCTTTTCATTTTGCAGCGCTGCTTCCATAATCCGAACACTGGAAAAACCATGCTGAACTGGGACGAAGAAGTCACATCCTCATCGCAAAGATTTTTCGACGGCGGTCTGCAAGAACACCGCTTGGCGGCATCGGCGCCGCTCTCTGCATCGCTCGCCGATTCATCTATCAGCGCTCACGCAGCAGCTGCGCCTGCAGCCTCCACCGCTTCTGAATCAGGAGCAGTGCGTGCGCAGCGCGTGAACGCAGCCGACAAACGCATCATCAACGGCAAGACCGACGTCAATCAACTGGTGCCGTTCAAATACAAGTGGGCCTGGGAGAAATACCTTGCCACCTGCGCCAACCACTGGATGCCGCAGGAAGTCAACATGACGCGCGACATCGCGCTCTGGAAAGACCCGAATGGTCTGACCGAAGATGAACGCCGCATCATCAAGCGCAATTTGGGTTTCTTCGTCACCGCAGACTCGCTGGCCGCCAACAACATCGTGCTCGGCACCTACCGCCACATCACGGCGCCCGAATGCCGTCAGTTCCTGCTGCGTCAGGCTTTTGAAGAAGCGATCCACACGCACGCGTACCAGTACATTGTCGAATCGCTGGGTCTGGACGAAGGCGAGATCTTCAACGCCTACAACGAGGTGCAGTCGATCCGTGACAAGGACGAATTCCTGATCCCGTTCATCGAGGCCATCAGCGACCCGCACTTCCACACCGGCACACACGAAAACGACCAGACACTGCTCAAATCGCTGATCGTTTTCGCCTGCCTGATGGAAGGTCTTTTCTTCTACGTTGGCTTCACGCAAATCCTGGCGCTGGGTCGGCAAAACAAGATGACCGGCGCCGCCGAGCAGTACCAGTACATCCTGCGCGACGAGTCCATGCACTGCAACTTCGGCATCGACCTGATCAACCAGCTCAAGCTGGAGAATCCCAGTCTCTGGACTTCCGCATTCAAGGAAGAAATCAAGACCTTGTTCATCAAGGCCGTAGAACTTGAATACAGATACGCCGAAGACACCATGCCACGTGGCGTGTTGGGTATGAACGCTTCCATGTTTAAGGGCTACCTGCGCTACATCGCCAACCGCCGCGCCACCCAGATCGGACTGGAAACCCTCTTCCCCAACGAAGAAAACCCCTTCCCCTGGATGAGTGAAATGATTGACCTGAAGAAGGAACGCAACTTCTTCGAGACCCGCGTGATCGAGTACCAGTCGGGCGGCGCGCTCTCCTGGGACTAGCGCCCGGCCTTCCCATACCTCCATATGAAGCTCGCCATCGACTCCACAGACAGCCCAGCCATTTCACGTGGTATCCACGGGCACGGCTGCGACGGCCGTCGCGCACGAAAAGCCCATGCGCTGACGGGATGGCACGCTATTGCCTCCTGGCCACAGTAGCAGCACACCCGCGCAATGCAACACCACACCACGCTCCGCCCACTTGGCACCTGTCCGTGCCTTGGGGCACAGCGTCCCCGTATTCATGGAAATGGGCACAAGCCCATCTCCATGGATCGCTCCTTGCCCAATGTAGGCGTGGAGTGCTCTTTGCTCACTGACCCAAGGAGAAAATGATGGCAACTGCGAAGAAACCCGCCGCCAAGAAGGCGGCTCCCGTGAAGAAGGCTGCACCCGCCAAGAAGGCAGCAGCACCGGCAAAGAAAGTGGCTCCAGCCAAAGCCGCTGCGCCCGCCAAGAAAGCGGTAGTGGCAAAGAAGGCTGCGCCCGCTAAAAAGGCCGCAGCACCGGCAGCGAAGGCCACCGCTCCCAAGGCCGCTCCCGCCAAGAAGGCCGCGGCACCTGCCAAAAAAGCCGTAGCGGCCAAGAAGGCAGCTCCAGCGAAAAAGGCGGCGCCCGCCAAGAAAGCAGCTCCAGCCAAGAAGGTCGTAGCGGCAAAGAAAGCGGCACCTGCAAAGAAGGCGGCTCCTGCCAAGAAGGCCGTAGTGGCCAAGAAGGCCGCGCCCGCGAAAAAGGCTGCGCCCACCAAAAAGGCAGCAGTTCCTGCAAAGAAGGTAGCACCCGCCAAAACCGCGGCACCTGCAAAAAAAGCAGCAGAACCTGTAGCCAAAAAGGCGGCATCGGCTCCCAAGAAAGCGGCACCAGCCAAGAAGCCTGCAGCAGCCAAAGCAGCTCCTGCGGCACAGACGACGCTCAACCCCCAGGCTGCATGGCCTTTCCCTACGGGCTCAAAGCCCTGATACGCAGCCCCGGCTGCGCATCACAACCCGGTGCCCTGCACCGGGTTTTTTTATGCCTGGGCCATCAGCGATGCGGGATCGAAATCCAGCGTGTAGTTCTGTGGTCCACGCGCCGCAATTTTGAGAGCCCCCAGGCGGTTACCCAGCGCAGCACAGCGCGCCAGGGGCCAACCCCGCTCCAGGCCGAAGAGCAGAGCGCCACGCCATGCGTCACCGCAGCCTGTGGGGTCGACAATCTGGGTGGGCACAACCGGTGCCACTTCGGTCCGAATTCCCTCGACCCAAACCTCGCAACCCTGCGCCCCGAGGGTCACCACCAAGCCTTCCACCTTGCGCGAAAGCGCGGCCAGATCGAGGCCTGTGCGATCGCACAGCATCTTGCCCTCGTAATCATTGACCGTGACCCAAGACGCCTGCTCCACAAAGCGGGTGAGCTCCTCGCCCGAGAACATGGGCAGACCTTGCCCCGGATCGAAAACAAAGGGAATGCCCGCCGCCTGGAACTGCGCAGCGTGTTCGATCATGGCGTCGCGCCCATCAGGAGCGATGATGCCAATGCGCACTTCTGGCATGCTGGCGTCGATACGGTTCGCATGGGCTTGCATCATCGCGCCAGGATGAAACGCCGTGATCTGGTTGTTATCGCGGTCGGTCATGATCATGGCCTGTGCGGTGTAAGTGTCATTGACCTGGCCTACGCAACGGGTACTGATACCCAGATGGGACAGGCGCTGCAGATATTCGGCCCCATCGCTACCCAGCATGGCCATGGGTACAGGTTGCCCCCCCAACAACTGGAGACTGTAAGCAATGTTGCCGGCACAGCCGCCAAAGTCCCGGCGCAGCGCGGGCACCAGAAACGAGACATTCAGAATATGCAACTGATCGGGCAGGATCTGCTCCGAAAATCGCCCTTCGAAGGTCATGATGGTGTCAAACGCCAGGGAACCGCAAATCAGTGCTGCCATATCAATCAATCGTTTGGGCGCAAGGCCGTTCAGGGATAAAAAGCCAGCACCCGGTAACCCGTGATGCGGACACCGCCCGATGCCAGAAGAATCGCCGTGGTCGCACTCCACTCTCCTTGCGCCGCCAGTTCAGCGGGCGCGGAAAGCTCTGAGGGCTGCAAGACACGACGCACAATCGGCTGATTCTGCGCATCGGTCAGCGTCAGTTCGATGGATGGCGTTTCTACCGGCATACGTGCACGGCTCTTCAAGGTCAGGGAAAACTGGTATTCATCGCCGCGCACTTTGTGGAAGGACGATCCATCCACGTCCACCGCTGCAATCTGGCGGTAATGCCCCACAGAGCATTGCAGCGGGCGGCACAAGACGTCCAGCAAAGCCTTGGCCTGCGGCCAGGATGCCGCGATGAAATGGCGCTCGTGCACGGCGACCTGGAGCAGCAGCGCGCAAAGCAGGCACACACTCAGCAAGGCCAACCCCATACGCACCAGCGGTTTACGCCAGAACGCCTTGCGCCGGGCCGCCCGCACAAAAGAAAGCTCTCCAGCAGATGCGTTGTCTCCCGGCTCCGCTTTATCCTGCATGTCCGCAGGCATGGCCTGGCGCAGTGGATCCTCCTCCACCGGCAGATCAAGGTGGTCTGCTTCTTCGACTGCCGCACCCTCCTCCTCTGATGCGAGACTCCTCGGGGCATCAGGCAGCAAAGGTGTCGGCTCCTTGGTAATCGAGGTCACCGCCGCAGCAGGCGACACCGGCCCATCCACCGATGCCTTTGCCGACTGCAGTGCCTCGCGCTGCAGGAGCACATCATGAAGAGCATCGCGCAATGCCCGCTCAATCGGTGGTGGCTCTGGCTCTGGTGTCTGCGCCAACGACGCCACTGCAGGCTCGGGAGTCAACGCTTTCGGCCAATCCGCATCGGGCTCCATCCCAAATTCGGTCTCTTGCCACTCAGGCGTGGGCAGTTCATAGCCCGGTGGTTCTTCCTCAGACGACGCCGCAGGCTCAAAATCAATGGCGGGCCAATCCATCGCAGCAGACTTGGTTTCAGCCAATGCCGGGGACGCCGATGACGATGGTGCAACACGTTCTGGCGGCAGGGTGAACGGCTCAGGTACAACGGTTGTGCGCGCCCGGCCAAAAATATCGGTCCCAGCCTGCCCTGGCAAAGGCTCCAAGGCAAGAAACGGTGGCACACCGGGCTCCGGCACCTTCAAAACAGCAGACGTATCAACCTGCGCCTGCGTCCGTTCGGACGCCAGAGGCGCAGAAAACTGGGCAGGTAAGGCCTGCGCCCGGCTGCTTCTTTCAGGCGGCGCCGCAGTGGGGCCCCATGTTTTTGCAGCGCTCTCGGCGCGGCGCACCGGTTGTGGCGGTGCGCGCAGCTTGTCCAGCGCGAGATCCGGCATAAGTGCCGCGGGGGGCTGTGCTTGCAGATACGCAGCGGCGTCAAAAACCTGCTTGCAATACCCGCAACGCACCCACCCGTCAGAGATGCGCAACTGATCGGCAACGACCTTGAACATCGTCGAGCAAGACGGGCAGCGGGTGATCTGGCTCATGCGCTGTGGATTGTAGAGTGGACCACGCCGCGCTCGCGCTAGCGCGACGCGGTCATAAGAATCCAGCCATCTTCACAGTCTGCCACCGCGAGGGACAGCCAGGGCGCATAGGCCTCCTGCAGCTCTTGCGCCTGGCGCTCCAGAATTCCAGCCAGCACCAAATACCCTCCTTGCGCCACATGACTGCACAAGAGAGGAGCCAGCACACGCAGGGGTGTCGCCAGAATGTTGGCCAGCACGGTCTGGTAGTGACCCTGCGCTTTGTCTGGAAGTCCGGCGCGCATCTGCACACCATTGGCCTGGGCATTGAGTGCGGCAGATTCCACTGCGGCCGGATCAATATCCACCGCATCAATGTCGGTGGCGCCAAACTTGGCCGCCCCGATGGCCAGGATGCCCGAGCCACAGCCATAGTCCAGCACGCGCCCCAGCGCACCTGCGGATCCGTGGTGGGCGATCCAGCGCAGGCACATGCGCGTGGTGGGATGCGTGCCCGTGCCAAAAGCCAACCCAGGATCGAGACGGATGATGCGACGTGCCTGCTCTGGTGGCTCATGCCAAGTCGGCACGATCCAAAAATTTGCAGTGATCTCGACGGGCGTGAATTGCGATTGGGTCAACCGCACCCAATCCTGGTCGGCCAAAGCCGTCACCTGGCAGGCTTCGCAACCAGCAAAAAAATCCTGCGCCTCCAGCAAACGCTGCGCGTCCTGCGCACCGGCTTCGGTCGCAAACAGCGCGACCACACGGCTGCGCTGCCAGCCTTCGCTCGGTGGAGGCATGCCAGGCTCGCCGAACAAGGCCTGCTCGGCATCGGTCTGCGCATCGGCATCTTCGACCGAAACACTGAGCGCATCCAGCGCATCCAGCGCTTCGCTCAGGACTTCGACCCGGTCTTGCGGACACATCAGGCTGAGTTCAAACATGGCTTCGCGCCTCCCATACGGACAAAGGGCGCGGTATGCGCGCCCTTCAGGTTGTTCAGAAACTGACGGCCTCAGCGCTGGCGCTGGGACAGCCACTCTTCAAGATAGTGAATATTGGTGCCGCCGTCCATGAACTTGGCGTCCACCATGAGTTCACGGTGCAACGGCACATTGGTATTGATGCCTTCGATCACTGTTTCGGACAAAGCCGTGCGCATGCGCGCCAAGGCCTGCTCGCGCGTGTCGCCATGGACAATGATCTTGCCAATCATCGAATCGTAGTTGGGCGGCACAAAGTAATTCGTGTAAATATGCGAGTCCACCCGCACCCCCGGCCCACCGGGCGCGTGCCATGTCGTGATGCGCCCTGGCGAAGGAATGAACTTGTAGGGGTCTTCGGCATTGATACGGCACTCAATGGCGTGACCGCGGATCTGGATCTGGCGCTGCGTGAAAGGCAGTTTCTCGCCCGCAGCCACCATGATCTGCGTGCGCACGATATCCACACCCGTAATCCATTCGGTGACTGGATGCTCCACTTGTACGCGCGTGTTCATTTCAATGAAATAGAACTCGCCGTTTTCGTACAGAAACTCGAACGTACCCGCGCCCCGATAGCCGATTTTTTTGCAAGCTGCCACGCAGCGGTCACCGATACGGTCAATGAGCCGACGCGGAATACCGGGCGCCGGCGCTTCCTCAATCACCTTCTGGTGACGGCGCTGCATGGAGCAGTCGCGCTCGCCCAGATACACCGCGTTGCGGTGTTTGTCGGCCAGGATCTGAATCTCGATGTGGCGCGGGTTTTGCAGGAATTTTTCCATGTACACCGCAGGATTGCCAAACGCGGCACCCGCTTCGGCTTTGGTCATCTGCACCGCATTGACCAGCGCGGCCTCGGTATGCACCACGCGCATGCCGCGCCCACCACCACCGCCCGCGGCCTTGATGATGACCGGGTAACCCACCGCTTTGGCAATACGGCGGATCTGCACAGGATCGTCCGGCAGTTCACCGTCAGAACCGGGCACGCAGGGCACGCCCGCCTTGATCATGGCCTGCTTGGCAGACACCTTGTCGCCCATGGTGCGGATGTTTTCGGGCGTAGGGCCAATAAACTGGAAACCACTCTTTTCCACGCGCTCGGCAAAGTCGGCGTTTTCACTGAGAAAACCGTAGCCCGGGTGGATCGCCTCGGCATCCGTCACCTCGGCCGCCGAGATGATGGCCGGCATGTTCAGATAACTCAGCGGGGACGGCGCAGGGCCAATGCACACAGCCTCTTCGGCCAGCTTGACGTATTTGGCGTCGCGGTCGGCCTCGGAATACACCATCACGGCCTTGATGCCAAGTTCATGGCAGGCGCGCTGGATTCGAAGGGCGATTTCGCCGCGATTGGCGACCAGGATCTTTTTAAACATGTTGTTTGCCCACAATGAGACACGATGCGTGCAGCGCTTGAAACTGACGCGGCCAGCACCAGCATCCGCCGCGCAAGGGCCGCCCCGCCGCGCTGGCGGTGTCCACCTTCCCGCAGTGCGCAGCCCTGCGAGGGAAGGGGGAAGCGGCGAAGCCGCTCAAGGGGTTGTTCTCTCTCACTCGATCACGAACAAGGGCTGGCCGTATTCCACGGCCTGGCCGTTTTCACCCAGGATGCGTGTGACGGTGCCGGACTTGTCGGCCTCAATCTCGTTGAGAATCTTCATGGCCTCGATAATGCAGATGGTCTCGCCTTCCTTGACTTGGCTGCCCACATCGACAAAGGCCTTGGCGCCAGGACTGGAGGCGCGGTAGAAAGTCCCCACCATGGGCGACTTCACCACATGGCCCGCGGGCTCAACGGGCGCCGGCAGCTCGGCAACCGGGGCTACGCCCGCAGGCTGGGCCGGCGCGGGAGCCATGGGCGCTGGTGCATACTGCTGCACCACGGTTCCGCCGCTCTTGACAATGCGGACCTTGCCCTCGGCTTCGGTGATTTCGAGTTCAGACACATTCGACTCGGACACCAGGTCGATGAGGGTCTTGAGTTTTCGCAAATCCATGAGAGCTCCAACAGCTAAAAACTGAACAGGGCGCGAATTTACTCCAATTTCACCCTTTTTTATCCTTTCCCCAGCAATTTCCATCAATTGACCGCAACGGTCCGGGTCAAAAATCTATGGTTCCGACTGAAACGCCTCATATCAGCCGGGACCACTGGCGCAAATTCTCCGGTGTTACCTGTCCGATCTTACGGTGAAGAATACGCCCATCGGCCGCGAACAACACAGTGAAAGGCAAGCCGCCCCCCAGATTTCCCAGCGACCGCGGCAAATCGGTTCCGCCCAGGCCGGCCATAGCAATCGGAAAATCCAGTGGCGTGCGCTCCAGAAAACCCCGCACCGCCGATGGTTGATCGACGGCGACACCCATCACTTGCCAGCCTTTGGCCGCATTTTCGCGGTAAAACCCGTTCAACAGAGGCAACTCGGCGATACAAGGAGGACACCAGGTGGCCCAAAAATTGAGCAGCAAAGGCTTACCCTTGAACGCCGCTGCAGCCAGAGGTTGGCCCGCCGGCGTCTCAAAAGACAAGTCCCAGAAAACCTGACTGGCATCCGAAGCTTCTGCAAAGGACTGGTTTCGCCACCACGACCACCCCCCGCCTGCGGCCGCCGCTGCGGCAGCGACCCCGGCATACAGCCACAAATGGCGGCGCCTGGAAACAACGCCCGCAGGGGCTTTCGACATTTCAGGCGCATCAGCGCCCGGCGGCACGGGAAGAGGATTCGTCACTGATCAAGCTCCAAAAGCAGGCGCACGGCAGCCGTATCCCCACGGGGCGAGCGCCCCCGGGCATCGGGCCGCAAGGCACCGCGCAAATCATCAAGGTCGTAGATCAAAAGGTGCACACCCACCACAATCTCCAGCTCGCGGGACAAACTTCCCACACTCAGTGCTTCAACAGGTTTGCCATGCAGGCCCGGCACGGTGCTGGGTTCATAGCTCACACCATGGTCAATCAACGCTATTTCTGCTGATTTTGAGTCATCGCAAAACAATTGCAGG
>NZ_BAAGQN010000018.1:0-77596 GCF_054783455.1 Simplicispira piscis | reverse complement strand
ATGCCAGGCGCCGCAGAGCGCGCAATTCGGCTGGCTGCGACTCCGCACAAAACAGCGCGATATGCTCCCGCACAGCGTCTTCGACCTGCTCGTTAGTGGGCAGCGGTGTGCGCGAAGGCAGCGCGAGCTGCTTGACGGCGCTGCGCTTGGCGGGGCCGTATTCCAGTCCTTCTTCCACCACCAGGCGGGCAGCAGCTTGGGAAATTTCAATGGAAAGGGTTGATAACATGGAGCGGATCTCTGATCGCATTGTGACCGGAACCCACCCCGCGCCCTTCGCAAACACCCAGCACCCCTGTGCATTGCAGGTCCTTGGCCTTGCCCCATCGGGCTCCTACCCAACGGAAAAGCTCTGCTTTTAATAGCTGACTACGCTTGCTGAATAAGCCCTACAGCCCGTTTTTGCCATCGCTTTAGAATCGGCACCCATGCATATACACATTCTGGGCATCTGCGGCACCTTCATGGGCGGTTTGGCCGCGCTTGCACGCGCGGCAGGCCACAAGGTGACCGGCTGCGACGCCGGCGTCTACCCCCCCATGAGCGACCAGTTGCGCGCGCTCGGCATCGAACTGATCGAGGGCTATGGCGCCGACCAGATGGCACTGCAGCCCGATATGTTCGTCGTGGGCAACGTGGTCAGCCGCGTCCGCCTGGCCGATGGCAGTCCCAAGTTTCCCCTGATGGAAGCCATCTTGGACGCCGGCAGCCCCTACACCAGCGGGCCACAGTGGCTGGCCGAACATGTCTTGCAGGGGCGCCATGTGTTGGCCGTGGCAGGCACGCATGGCAAGACCACTACCACCTCAATGCTGGCCTGGATTCTGGAATGCGCTGGGCTGGAGCCTGGTTTTCTGGTGGGCGGCGTACCGCTGGATTTTGGTGTTTCCGCGCGCCTGGGCGCCGCCATGCGCCCCGTGCCTGGCACCGGCCCGATGGGCTCCGCGCCGCTGTTCGTCATCGAGGCCGATGAATACGATACGGCCTTTTTCGACAAGCGCAGCAAGTTCGTGCATTACCGTCCACGCACGGCCGTATTGAACAACCTGGAGTTCGATCACGCCGACATCTTTGATGATCTGGCTGCCATCGAGCGCCAATTCCACCATTTGGTCCGCACCGTGCCACCGTCGGGCTGCGTTGTCGTCAATGGCCTGGAGGAAAGCCTGGTGCGCGTGCTGCACCAGGGCTGCTGGAGCGACGTGCGCAGCTTTGGCGCTGCCGTGAGCGATTTTGCCGCCCAGGGCGAACCTGGTGCTTTTGATGTCATGCACCATGGGACATGCGTCGCCCGTGTGGAATGGAACCTCACGGGAACCCACAACCAGCTCAACGCCTTGGCGGCCATCGCAGCGGCGCACCACGTAGGCGTTACGCCCGCCGTGGCCGCGGCGGCCCTGGCCCGGTTCCAGAATGTGCGGCGGCGCATGGAACTGCGCGGCACGGTGCGCGGCATTGCGGTGTACGACGACTTTGCCCACCACCCTACCGCCCTGCGCACCACGCTCGATGGCCTGCGCCGCAGCGTGGGCACGAACGCACGCATCCTGGCGGTCTTCGAGCCGCGCAGTAACACCATGAAGCTGGGCACCATGAAGTCCCAGCTGCCCTGGGCACTGGAAAGCGCCAACCTGGCGTTTTGCCACACCGCTGGGCTGGACTGGGACGCCGCCGCCGCACTGGCGCCCATGGGCACCGGACCGCAAGGACGGGCACGCACCGCGGCCACGCTGGACGAACTGGTGCAGCAGATCGCGCAGGCGGCACGGCCTGGCGATCACATCGTCTGCATGAGCAACGGCGCCTTTGGCGGCGTGCACGAGCGCCTGCTGAAGGCGCTGGCCGCTGGGTCACCAGGGGAATAGGGTGAACGCAACAGTAAAACTGCCTGCACGGCAGTTTTACTACGTATTTTATAGCTGCTAGCGCTTTACCAGTAAGCGTTATAGCCTGTTTTCATCAATAATTGATAGTCATGGACTGAACATCCACGCGCACCACGGGCCGTGCCAAGGCAGCGCTGGTGGCACGGGCAAAGTCGGCCATCCACGCCCGATCGCCCAACATGGACGCTCCGGCAGCGGCGGCCACGGTCAGCACCTTGTCGGCCATCAGCACCTTGCCGCTGGCGCGCAAGGGCTCGCATTCCATGCGAATGAATTCGTCGTCCAACCAACGCCGCGCATCCTCGTGCGCCATAGGCTCAACGCCATCAAGCTCGAAGCGGAATTCCTGGCTGGGATCGAGGGAGACCGTCACTACGCTGTGCATCAGGTTGCCTTTCTTTGTCGGGAGAGAGTGCCGCGCACACTGCACGGCCTAAGTTGCAAGCTTATTCCATTTTCAGACCCGCCACGGACACTGCACCGACAGGCACTGAAGTGAAATTACGCCTTCGCCAGATCCCTGCGTACCTGCACAGCCGCCGACAACTCGCCCAGGCAGCGCAGGGAATCATCCCAGCCCAGGCAAGCATCGGTGATGCTTTTGCCGTATTCCAGCGCACCGGGCAACTCCTTTCCGGGCGAAAATTTCTGCGCTCCGGCGACCAGGTGGCTCTCGATCATCAGGCCGAACACACTGCGCGATCCACCCTTGATCTGGTCGGCGATGTCGCGCGCCACGTCCCGCTGCTTCTCATGCTGCTTGCTGCTGTTGGCATGGCTGCAGTCCACCATCAGGGTGGCGGGCAGCTTGGCGGCCTCCAGGTCCTTGCAGGCGGCTGCGACGCTGGCGGCGTCGTAGTTGGGCGCCTTGCCGCCACGCAAAATCACGTGGCAGTCTTTGTTGCCTTTGGTGTTGACGATGGCGACCTGGCCATTTTTGTGCACCGACAGGAAGTGGTGACCCCGGCTGGCCGACTGGATGGCGTCGGTGGCGATGCGGATATTGCCATCGGTGCCGTTCTTGAAGCCGATGGGCGCCGACAAGCCCGAGGCCAGTTCGCGGTGCACCTGGCTCTCCGTGGTGCGTGCGCCGATAGCGCCCCAAGAAATCAGATCCCCGATGTACTGGGGCGAGATCACGTCCAAAAATTCGCTGCCTGCGGGCACGCCCAAGCGATTGATTTCGATGAGCAGCTGGCGCGCAATGCGCAAGCCCTCGTCAATACGGTAGCTCTCGTCCAGGTAGGGGTCGTTGATGAGGCCCTTCCAGCCGACTGTGGTGCGCGGCTTCTCGAAGTAAACGCGCATCACGATCTCCAGCGTGTCCTTGTACTGCTCGCGTGCAACCTGCAGACGGCGGGCATAGTCCAGCGCGGCGGCAGGGTCGTGTATCGAGCACGGCCCGATGACGACGAGCAGGCGGTCGTCTTTGCCCGCGATGATGTTGTGGATGGCCTTGCGGGTCTGGGTGATCAGCGCTTCCACCGGCGTACCGCTGATGGGAAAAAAGCGGATCAGGTGCTCGGGAGGAGGCAACACAGTGATGTCCTTGATACGTTCGTCGTCGGTCTGGCTGGTTTTCTCGACGCTGCGGTACCAGGCATCAGTGCTGGCAGGAAGGGACATGGCTGTCATGGGGTGCTTTCTCTCGGAAGGTTTGAAAAAAAGGGCTGAAAACAAAAAACCGCCGGGCTTTGCAGCATCGGCGGTTGGGTGGGAAGTATTCAGGTGCTTGCGCGCTTGCCTCTCATCCGCCAGGGACCGAGAACCAGAACCAAAAATAAAAAGCGCAGGGCATGTGCATTCGCACAATGTAGCACATTTGTTCCAGACCTCAGCGGCGCGCGCGACGCCACCAGTCCAGTGCCCGTGTCCACGGGTTGCGGGGCCGACGTTCCGACGGAGGCGGTTCGCTGTGGGCCTGCCCGCCCTGCTCGTACATGTCGATGAGCAGCAGGCCTTCGCCCAGCGTCCGCCAGGCCAGCAGTTCCATCCGATCAAACCCGGCGCCTTCGTCCGGGCGGCGCTGCTCCAGCGTCTTATGCCACGCTTCAACGGCGCGGCGCAGTTCACGCAAGGCGCTCTGGTAGGCGCCAAACTCATACAACGAATGCCAGGCGGAGCCCAGCCCAGTGAGAAATAGCTGGTGCGCCCGCACGCCCTGCACCAGTGCGGCCGCATGGCGAGTGATGCTGGCAGCATCGTCTCGCGCACGGCGCGTGCGCACCGCTACGTCGACCGCTTGCGCCAGCACGACCATGCTGTCCCGCATCTGGCGCGATTCCTCATCCGCCACGCCTTCGCGCAGGAAGCGGCTGATGTCGCCAAACGACTGGATCGTCAGTTGAGAGAGGGGGCGCGTCAAGGCCATACGCACCATTGTGCGACGCCTACCCCGATTGTGCTCATGCCGCTACGGAGTCGCTTGCAGCACCGTGTCCGGCGCGCAACGCGGCAGCCAGTCAGGCCGTGCCGCCCACTGTCAGGCCATCAATGCGCAAGGTGGGCTGGCCCACGCCCACGGGCACGCTCTGACCCTCCTTGCCACAGGTCCCCACACCGCTGTCCAGCCGCATGTCGTTGCCAATCATGCCCACCCGCTTGAGACATTCAGGGCCGCTACCAACGATGGTGGCCCCTTTGACGGGATAGAGAATTTTTCCGTTTTCCACCCAGTAGGCTTCACTGGCCGAGAACACGAACTTGCCGGAGGTGATGTCCACCTGCCCGCCGCCGAAATTGGTGGCGTACAGGCCCTTCTTGATGCTGGCCACGATCTCCTGCGGATCCTTGTCGCCACCCAGCATGTAGGTGTTGGTCATGCGTGGCATGGGGATATGCGCATAGCTTTCGCGGCGGCCGTTGCCGGTGGGCGCCACGCCCATCAGGCGGGCGTTGAGCGCGTCCTGGATGTAGCCCTTGAGAATGCCATCCTCGATCAGCACATTGCGCTGGCTGGTGTTGCCTTCGTCGTCCACGTTGAGCGAACCTCGGCGGTCGGTCAGCGTGCCGTCGTCGAGCACCGTCACACCCTTGGCCGCCACGCGCTGACCGATACGGCCGCTAAAGGCACTCGACCCCTTGCGGTTGAAGTCGCCCTCCAAACCGTGGCCAATGGCCTCGTGCAGCAGGATGCCAGGCCATCCGGGGCCAAGCACCACGGTCATCTCGCCAGCGGGTGCGGGGCGCGATTCGAGGTTGACAAGCGCCGCGTGCACGGCTTCGTTCACGTACTGGGCGATCTGCTGGTCATCAAAGTAATCGAGCCCGAAGCGCCCGCCACCGCCAGCCGATCCCACCTCGCGGCGGCCACCCTGCTCTGCGATCACCGTGATCGACAAGCGCACCAGGGGCCGTACATCGGCGGCCAGGGTGCCATCGGCACGGGCGACCAGCACCACATCGTATTCACTGGCCAGCCCGGCCATGACCTGCGCCACGCGCGGGTCCTTGGCACGGGCCAGTTGCTCCGCTTTTTCCAGCAAGGCGACCTTGGCCGTGCTGTCCAGCGAGGCGATGGGATCCAAGCCGGCGTAGAGTTTGCGGCTTTTTGCTATTTTTGTGGTAGCTACTCGCGCTTTACCACTTTGCCTTGCGGCCGAAATAGACCGCACAGTGCGGGCCGCATCGAGCAAGGAGGCCTCAGAGATATCGTCGGAATAGGCAAAGGCGGTCTTCTCACCACTGACGGCGCGCACCCCCACGCCCTGGTCGATGGAGAACGAGCCGGTTTTGACAATGCCTTCCTCCAGGCTCCAGCCTTCGCTGCGGGTGTACTGGAAATACAGGTCGGCGTCGTCCACCTGGTGGGCGCGAATCTCGCCCAGCGCGCGCGCCAGGTGGCTTTCATCCAGGCCGAAGGGCGCCAGCAACAGCTGGCGTGCAATGTCGATACGCTGGGCAGTGGGCGCGCGCTGCGGCGCGCCGGTAGGGGAGCGAAGGGTCATGCCGGGATTCTAGAACCTGTTGAAGAAACCGGTACCTGCACCGGTGCAGGGTCAGCCCACAGACCGGGCTTGCTGCACTGGCGAGCGCTGCGCGCGCACGATGGACATCAGGATGCCCAGAGCCAGTCCCAGCGTAACCATGGCCGTTCCGCCATAGCTGACAAAGGGCAACGGCACCCCCACCACCGGCAAGATGCCGCTGACCATGCCCATGTTCACAAAGGCATAGGTGAAGAAAATCATGGACACCGCGCCCGCCATCAGGCGACCAAAAAGCGTGCCCGCTCCCATGGCAATGGCCAGACCGCGCCACACCAGGAACAGAAAACACACGATCAGGAACAGATTTCCCAGCAGGCCAAATTCTTCGGAAAAAGCGGCAAAGATGAAGTCGGTAGTGCGCTCGGGAATGAATTCAAGGTGCGTCTGGGTGCCCGCCATGAAGCCCTTGCCAAACACCCCGCCTGAGCCGATGGCGATCATGCCCTGGATGATGTGAAAGCCTTTGCCCAGCGGGTCGCGCGTGGGGTCCAGCAGCGTGCAGATGCGCTGCTGCTGGTAGTCGTGCAGCACCGTCCAACGCACTCCGTCCGCACACAGTTGCGGCTCAAAACCGACGATCAGCGCAATGCCCACGGCACCCAACAACACTGGCGGCAACACCAGCTTCCAGGACAGCCCGGCAAAAAAGATGACCGACAACCCGGCCGCCAACACCAGCAGCGAGGTTCCCAGGTCAGGCTGCTTCATGATCAGGCCCACCGGTACGGCCAGCAGCAAAGCCGCCACCCCGAAGTCAAGCGGGCGCAACTGGCCCTCGCGCTTCTGGAACCACCAGGCCAGCATCAGCGGCATGCCGATCTTGAGCAACTCGCTGGGCTGGATGACAATCCCCAGGTTGATCCAGCGCTGCGCCCCTTTCTTGGTAATGCCAAACAGCGCCACGGCCACCAGCAGGGCCACGCCCAGCGTATACACGGGCACGGCCATGACCATCAACTTCTGGGGCGGCACCTGCGCCACCAGGAACAAAATGGTCACCGCAATCAGCATATTGCGGCCATGGTCGGCAAACCGTGTGCCATGGTCATAGCCCGACGAATACATCGCCAGCAGGCCCGCACTGGCCAGCAGCAGAACCACAGCCACCAGCCAGCCATCAAAACCCTGGAAAAGGGGCAAGATGCGCTGCGCGAGGGTGGGTTTGTCAAAAGTGGTCGCCATGGCGCGATTATCGGGTGTGCGCTACCCCCGTTGAGCCTGTCGGTCCAGAGGCGTTGGTCAGCCCGCCTGACGGAACGCCATCACCGCCTGGTTGCGCAGGGTGCGCAGCAACCCCAAAGCCTTGTCGTCCACCACGATGGCGCCCGGATGGGCGTGGTCGGCATAAATCAGCGCAAAAGGCCGCCCCTTCATCTGCAGGGGCAGCAGCAGAAACGTGGGGGCATCCAGGCTACTGCGATACCAGGCGGGCAGCCGGGCCTGCATGCGTGGCTCGGTGGCATCCGCGATCAGGGTATCGGCGCCGCGCAGGCACACGGCGGCAAACAGGTCACCCGGAGTCTTGAGTGGTACGGCCATGGCACGCACCGCCACATCATTGCCTTCGCCCAGCCCGAATCGCCCGGTCAGCACGTCGGTCTTGGCATCGCGCAGACAAAACACCATGCGCCGCGCCCCCAGGGCGCGGAACATGGTTTCCAGAATCATGCGCAGCACGTCGTTCAGCTTGAATCCCTCGTCCACCATGGCGTTCGTGATGTCCTGGATGCCTGCGGAGAGCACTTCGGCCACCTGCGCCATGGCGATCGGCCCCCCGGTCGCCTGCAGCACAGCCACCGACAGCGGTTGTGTAGGTTGTGCGTGCAGTTCGTGTGCAGCCAGGGCATCATCGGGCGCGCCATCGCCCGCCGGGGCAGATGCGGGCAACTGGAGCAAACGGGCCGCAGGCGCGCCGGGCGCCACCCGCAACTCCAGCGCCTCGGCCATGGCGACCAGTTGATGGCGAGCGCGCAAGGTGGCTTCGGCAATGGCCTGCGCAGAAAACCCGAGCGTGCGCGCGTACCGGGTGGCGAGCATCTGCAAGCGCTCCTCGACCTGCCGCACATCGCTCTGCAGCAAGGTGGTGGCCACTTCGTTGGCCGCGCGGGCCACCCAGCGCAGCCGCTCCACACCTTTTTCTGGCGGGCGCATGGGGGGCGGCCCCAGGGGCTTGCGAATGCAGCGCTGCAGGGCCTCGGGCAGGCCCCAGACACGTGCCACACCCGCGCCCAGGTCTTCCAGCCCCACACCCAGCACCTGCTGCGCCGCAGACTCCTCACCGCCCTCGGTGCGACCCGCCGCCACGATGGCGCGGATCTGGCCCGCCTCTTCGGGAAAGTAAAACTCGCACAGCATGCGCCCCAGGTTCTGGAACATGGCGCCAATGAAGGCTTCCTCGGCCTCGGCGGCGGCACCACACAGCTCGGCCGCCACGGACCCGGCCATCATGGCGCGCAAAAATTCCTCACGCATCTGGCTGGCGTGCTGCTGGTCCTGCATGTGGTCCAGCATCACCAGGCTCAGCGCCATGTTGCGTACCGCGTTGAACCCTACCAAGCTGACCGCACGCGAGACGGTGCTCACCGTACCCCGGCTGGCATGGGCAAAGTGCACACTGTTGACCAGCCGCAAGAGCTTGTGCGTAAGCGCCACGTCCTTGAGGATTTCGTGCGTCAGATCGCTGATGCTGTCGTCCTCCGAACTGGCCACGCGCTGGATGCGCGCCACCGAGTCAGACAACGCCGGGAAGTCGCTCTTGTGCCGCATGCGCCGCAGCAAAAAATCCAGTGTCGCGTTGCTTGCCGCCGTTGGCGCACTCACCGGCGCCGCCCAGGCGCGCAGCGCGTCGCGGAAGTCCGCCGCCGAGGCATAGCGCGCCAAAGGCTCGCGCGCCAAAGCGCGCCGCAAGATAGCGCGCAGGTTGTCGTCCACGCCCGGCCCCAGGTCGGCGGGCAGCTCCAACGTCTCGTTGGCGATGCGGTAGAGCGCCTGCCAAGTGTCACTCTGGTGGATCAGCGGATGGCCGGTGAGCAGCTCCACCAGCACCAGCGCGACCGAATAAATATCCATGGAAGGCGCGGGCGCAACCCCGGCCGTGGCCTCGGGCGCCATATAGGCCGGCGTTCCGCTGGCCAGTTGCGCATCGGACGGACTGGCCACGGCCACCGCCAGCCCGAAATCCATCACACGCGCATGGCGATGCGCATCCACCATCACGTTCGACGGCTTGAGGTCGCGGTGCACGATGCCCGCCGCATGGGCCGCCTGCAGGCCGTCGAGCACATCGACCATCAGCGCCACGGCGTCGTGCGGCGCGCAGCGTCCCTGCTGCGCCAGGTGCTCGGCCAGGGTGCAGCCGGGCACGTACTCGAACACGATATAGGGCTGTAGGCCCTGCACATCGGCCTCGAACACCGGCACGATACAGGGGTGCGCCAGCCGCCCCACATGGCGCGCCTCGCGCAACCAGGTTTCCAGCACCGAGGCGTCCTGGCCCTGCATGGGTGGCATGAGCTTGATAGCCACCAGGCGCTGCAGGCGCGGGTCCTGCGCCAGCCACACCGTGGCCTGCGCGCCCTGGCCCAGCACGCGCTGTAATTCAAACCGCCCCAAAAACGCGGGCTTTTGCCCCCCTCCCCCCGTCACAAGGCGTCGGGCAGTGGAAAGCGGGGAAAAATCAGGCATGGTTTGGGCAGGCAGGATGGGCAGCGCACGCTGCGCTGCCCCGTGCGGTGTATCTTATGCTTACAGCCGTCCGTCCGCACGCCGCGATGGCACCGATTTTTTCCCGCATATCCCGCCATGAGAACCACCCACCTCCTGTACCTGCACGGTTTCCGCTCGTCGCCCCAGTCCGCCAAGGCCCGGATGATGGCCGACCATGTGGCACGCCACCACCCCGAAGTGCGCTTCTGGAGCCCCCAGCTCCCGCCCTCGCCGCGCGCCGCCATGGCGCTGGTCGCCCAGGGCATTGCCGATTGGCCACGCACATCCATGGCCGTGGTGGGCTCGTCACTGGGCGGCTTCTACGCCAGCTGGGTGGCCCGGCATGCAGGCTGCCCCAGCGTACTGCTGAACCCCGCCGTGGACCCCGCACGCGACCTGGCGCGCCATATCGGAGAGCAGACCGTTTGGCACAACCCGCAGGAGCGCTTCTTCTTCCTGCCGGAGTACGTGGACGAACTCCAGGCGCTGGACCAGCGCGGCCTGGACCCGGGCGGGCCGGAGCTGGCCATCATCGCCAAGGGCGATGAAGTGCTCGACTGGCGCGAAATGGTGGCGCGCTACCCGCAGGCCGAAGTGCACCTGCTCGAAGGCGGCGACCACGCGCTGAGCGATTTCCCCGCGCACCTGGAGACCATTGCACGATTCCTGCAGCTCGCGTCAGGCACCGATTGAACCTTGCAGGCACTGCGCACGCTCATCCGCCGGCCACATGCGAGGCCTGCATTTCCACCGGGCCCCTCGCAGGGCGTGCGATGCGTGCAAAGGCGCTGTGGTTGTGGATCGACTCAAAATTCTCCACTTCCACCGCATAAGCGCCCACGCGCCGCTCCTGGTTGAGCGCCGCCGCCACGTCGCGCACCATGTCTTCCACGAATTTCGGGTTCTCATAGGCACGCTCGGTGACGTATTTTTCATCTGCACGCTTGAGCAGCCCATACACCTCGCAGGAACTGCTGCGTTCTGCAATGGCGATCAGATCCTCCACCTCGATCGGCTCCAGGACCTCGGCCTCGATGGTCACGTGCGAGCGCTGGTTGTGTGCCCCATAGACCGATATTTCCCGAGAGCACGGGCACAGGCTCGTCACGGGAACCACCGCCTTCAGCCACAGGGACTGCTGCCCCTGTGCGGAAACGCTCGCGCGCCACTGGGCATCGTGGTCGAGCAGACTGCGCATGCCCGAGACCGGCGCGGTTTTTTCCACAAACCATGGAAAGCGCATTTCGATGGTGCCGGCCTGCGCATTCAGCCTGCCCAGCATGTCCCCCAGCAGGACACGGAAACCGGCCGCATCCAGCGCATCCGACTGCGCCTGCAGCAGTTCGACAAACCGCGACATGTGCGTGCCCTTGACCGCGGCAGGCACGGTCACCGTCATGGCCCACTGCGCGACAGTGGCGGCGACCCGGCCGCCGCTGCGCACCTTGATGGGATAGCGCAGGCCCTGGATGCCCACAGCACCAATCTCCAGGCCTCGGACATCCGCACTGCTCTGAACGTCGGGCAGGGGCCTATTTTTTTCCGGCGCATTCATTCAATGGTTCTCCACGCGGTCACAGCGATTTCAGGTACTGGGCCAGGTCCGACACGTCCTGCGCGTTCAGCCCCAGGCCCAGCCGGGTGTTGTAGGTCTGCGCCACCTCGTCCAGCGTGGCGGCCGAGCCATCGTGGAAATAGGGTGCATGCTGCCAAACGCCCTTCAAGGGCGCGGTGCGGTACTGGCGCGTGGCGGAGCGAGCGGCATAGCTGGGACTCTCGGGTTCCGCCATGGAGTCGGCCGGCGGATGCAGCCGGGTGTTTGCGTCCGTAAAAGTGCTGCCGCTGTGGCAGGTCACGCATTTTCCGGCCCCCTCGAAGACGGCCCGGCCCCGCGTTGCGGCGGCGGGGTCAAAACTTCCCACGGGTGCCGGCGGCGCCTGGAGCGTGAGCTGGTAGGCCTGCAGCGCGGGCAGCTTGGAGCTCACCAGGTCCTCACTGCCATGGGTGATGCTCAGGTTCAGGCGCGGCTCCGAGATCGCGCCGAGCCCGCCCATTTCGGCCACGGCCACGTAGCGGTTCCAGTAGGCGATGTCCTCGCCATCTCCGGTGAACGTGATCCGGTGGATACCCGCCAAGCCATAGGCGGGCGGAATGACGACCGGCTTGCTCAGGCCATCGATGTTGTGGCGTGGGTCAAACTTGCCCGGCCCCCAGCTGTTGAGTGCTGCCTTCGTTGCCGCATCCACGGCCGGAGACAAGGCGATGATCGCCCCCGGATTGAGATCGCGGTTGGGCCAGCCGTCCAGGCGCTTGCCAATGCCCTTGGAAAAGGAGTTGTCCACCGTCGAGTGGCACAGGGCGCAGGTGATGCCGACGCGAACGAGCTTGTCCACTCCGTTGACCGCCTCCACGGTCCCTCGGACGCCAACCACTGCATTGAGCTTGAGCAGCGCCACCGTGGTGGCTGGATCCTTCAGGTCCACGCTGCCGTCCTGGATGCCTGCCACCACGGCAGCGGGCAGCGCCTCGGCATCCACCTTGAGTCCGACGGACAAGGCGGTGACGGGATCAACTGCCGCCGCAATGACCTCGTGCAGCCCGAGCGCGTCGGTCCATTGGGCCTCATCGCCGAACGTGTCGTAGCGGAAGATGTCCCGCCCCTGCGCAGCCAACGCCGCCTGGGCGGCATCCGGGCCATCGACCGCAGCGCCCCCACCGCAGGCGACGACAGCCACTGCGGTCACACCGATCGCTCCTGCAAGACGCCACACCGACGAGCGGCGCGCCCAACCACCTGCATGTTTCATGTCTCTTCTCCTCATTGTTTATGGATTCCAGCATCCCAGCGGCGCGGCTGCATGCCGGATCAAGCCTTGCGCTTGCGGCAGCACTAAGGAACGGGCTTGCACGCCGCGCCGGGCTTCGTGGCCTCCTTCAGCCAGGCGATCAGGTCCGACCGCTCGACGGCGTCCTTCACCCCGGCATAGCCCATGGTGGTTCCAGGCAACGCCTTCATGGGGTCTTTCAAGAAAACGTTGAGCGACTTCTCGTCCCACACCCACGGGCTCTCCCGCATGGCTTTGGAATACGCGTTGTAGCCGGGCGCGGTGCCAGCATGGCGCCCAAACAGCCCGCAGTGCTGGGGGCCCGTCCGGTTGCCCTCGATGGCGTGGCAGGCGGCACAGCGCGCGTACACCTGCTCACCGCGTGCCAGCGCTGCGGCATCCGGCGCCGCGCTGGCACCGGTGGCGAGCAAGCCGCCCGCCAGCCCCAGCGCCACGACAAGCTGGCGCGGCTTCATGACATGAAGGCCGAAGGCACGGGAGCCTCACCCAGGACCTGGCGCAGCACGGCCCAGTGCATGGCCTCGTCGCCCAGGATGCTCGCGGCGACCTGCGCCAGCGCACGGTCGGCAAACAGGGGCACGGCGCCCAGGTAGGCCGAGATGGCGCCGCGCTCCAGACCCGCCGCGAAGCGCAGCACGTCGGCTTCCACCTTGAGTTTTTCCACGGGGAAGTGGTATTTCTCCTTGGCCGCCACGGGCTTGCCGCCGAGCTTTTGCACCGTGCTGGCAATGGCCGCCGCATGCTCCTTGTGGTGCCCCTGAAACGCGACGGCCACCGGCAGCACCGCCTTGCTGAGCAGGCCGCTCTCCGCGCCCACCTGGTAGGCCGCTACCGCCTCCAGTTCCGCGCCAAGGGCAGTATTGAGGATGCGCACATCGGCCTCCAGCTCCTGGGCGCTCACCTTGGCACCGGCGGCCAGCGCGTCGCGCCCGCCCAGCAAGGCCACGGCGCTGGCCGACAGCACGGCGGCGCCGGATGCCGACATGGCGCGGCGGCGCGAGAGAAACAAGGCCTGCGAGGGGACGTAAATGGAAGGGTTCTTCATGGTTTTCTCCGTGGGTTGATGAACCGTTGCGCCGGCATCTGGAACGGCCGGCAAATTTGAACAAGGTGGCTCTGGTCAGGCGCAGCGCTGCAGGCCGTACGCGCGGTACGGCCAGACGGGACGGCGTCGCCAGAGGGGTGTTTTGGCCGCTCTCAGTGCGGCGCAATGAGATGGCGCTGCTGCAGCTCGGCCACCACATGGCGCACGACCTGGTCGCAGCGCTCACCGGCAAAAGCAAAGACGCTCTCGGCATGCGCCTCGATTTGCGCGCCGAGCGCATCGCGCAACAGGGAGCGGGCGCGCAGGTAGCGGGTCTTGACGACGGCGTCGCTCACCTGCAGGCAGTACGCCGCTTCGTCCACGCTCATTTCCTGCACGGCGCGCAGGATGAATACGCTGCGGTAGATGGGCGGCAGCCCCTCGATGGCGGACTGCAGCAGGGCGCGCAGCTCGGTGCGTGCCAGCACGGATTCGGGCGATACGCCCGCAGGAGCGCTAAAGGACATCATGTGCTCCGGAGAAGGCTCGTGGTCCAGATCGTGGGCGTCGAGCGGCACCGACCGGCTGCGCTTGCGCAGCACGTCCAGCGCCACGTTGATGGCAATGCGCGCCATCCAGGTTGCCAGCGATGCGCTCCCCTGGAAATCCCGCAGCCGGGTGAAGGCGCGCAGGTAGGTTTCCTGCACCACGTCCTGCGCCTCCGCATCGTCGGAGACCACCCCGCGCGCTGCGCGGAACAGCACCCGGTTGTGGCGCCGCATGATGGCTTCGAAGGCACTCTGCTCTCCTTGCAGAGCGCTCGCCACCAGCTGCTCGTCGGAACGAGGGGTGGGAACGGTCGGCTGAGCGTTGGCTAGGGACAAGGACTGCATGGTGGGCTCGCTTTTTTGGGGCTTGTGACCATTGGACGCTGAGGACACCAAAAAGGTGACAGCCCCCCCGGATATCCGCAATGGCCGCATGCCCCGGCTGGCTTCGGACTCCGGGCCAGAATGGCCTCTGTATCGTTGCCACGGAACCCGCCCATGAAAATCGCTCTGCTCTCCGACCTGCACCTGTCCGTGCAGCCCCTGGAACTGCCGCACACCGACGCCGATGTCGTCGTTCTGGCCGGTGATCTGCAACGCCCTGCGCAAGGCATGGCCTGGGCGCGGCAGTTCAGCCGGCCCACGCTCTACGTCGCTGGCAACCACGAGTTCTATGGCTCCGACCTGGTGAGCACCATGGCTGCCCTGCGCACCGAGGCGCAGGGCAGCCAGGTGCGCGTGCTGGAACGCGAGGAGTGGCGCCATGGCGGCGTGCGCTTTCTGGCCTGCACGCTGTGGTCGGACTACCGGCTGTTCGACTCGCCCGCGCAGCGCGAGGAAGGCTTGCAGAAGGCGCAGGCGTTCGTGCGCGACTTCAGCCGCATCGGTCTGACCCCGGATTTCCCGGACCGCTTTACACCCGCCGTCTCGCAAATGCTGTTTGACCAGTCCGTCGCCTGGCTGGAAGCACGCTTTGCCGAGCCCTTCGATGGCCCCACGGTCGTGGTCACGCACTTTGCGCCCTCCCCCGGCAGCATTGCGCCACAGTTTGTCGGCTCACCGCTGAACGCCTGCTTTGTCTCCAACCTGGAGGCACAAATTTTGCGCTGGCAGCCCCACCTGTGGTTGCACGGCCATGTACACCACAGCTGCGACTATCGGCTGGGCGCCACGCGCGTAGTAGCCAACCCGCGGGGTTACGCGCCCAAGGGCGTGGTGGAAAACGCCCGCTTTGCGCCCGAGATGCTGATCGAGGTGTAGCGCCGACGAGGCCCTTCGAGCATGGGACAATTGCCCCCATGCACGCATTGTTTGAAGAATCCGGAAAGTTTCTGGCCGGCCGCATCCTCTCCGAAGCCGAGTCTTCGGCCCAGATCGAGCTGGACTCGGGTAAACGGGTCAAAGTCAAAGCAGCCAACCTGCTGCTCAAATTTGACAAGCCCGCGCCCGCCGAGCTGCTGGCCCAGGCACAGGCGCAAGCGGAAACGATTGACCTCGACCTGGCTTGGGAATTCGCTCCCGAAGGCGAATTTGGCTTTGCCGACCTGGCGCGCGACTATTTTTCGTCCAACGCCACGCTGGCCGAGCAGGCCGGTGCGCTGCTGCGTCTGTACGAAGCGCCGCACTACTTCCGCCGCGCAGGCAAGGGGCGCTTCAAGAAGGCCCCGGCCGACATCCTGCAGCAGGCGCTGGCCGCCATCGAGAAGAAAAAGGCCGTGCTGGCCCAGATTGCACAGTGGGCCGAAGCCCTTGCCCAAGGTGTTTGTCCAGCGCCGATCCGCGAGCAGCTCTACAAGATTCTGTTCCGTCCCGACAAGAACGCGCCTGAATATAAGGCCGTGGTCGAAGCCAGCCGCGCCACACACACCGCGCCGCTGGATCTGCTGCAAAAGGCCGGTGCCATCGATTCGAGCTACCAGTTCCACTGGAAACGCTTTCTGTTTGACAATTTTCCCAAGGGCACGGGCTTTCCTGCGCTGGATGCCCCGCAGCCCCCGGCCGACCTGCCGCTGGCCGATGTGCAGGCGTTTTCCATCGACGACTCGCAGACCACCGAAATCGACGACGCGCTTTCGGTCACCGGGTTGGGCTCTGGCACCGTCACGCTGGGCATCCACATTGCGGCGCCAGGCCTGGCCATTACCCCCGGCAGCGCACTCGACCAGCTTGGCCGCCAGCGCCTGTCCACGGTCTACATGCCGGGCTACAAGATCACCATGCTGCCCGACAGCGTGGTGCAGATCTACACACTGGACGAAGGCCGCGCCAACCCGGCCGTATCGCTCTACTGCACGATCGACGAAGCCACGCTGGAGATCACCGCCACCGAGACGCGCCTGGACCGCGTGCCCGTGATCGCCAACCTGCGCCACGACCAACTCGACCACATCGTCACCGAGGCCTGGCTGGCCGATCCGAGCATTGAGGTCAAAAATACCCCAGAGCGCTTATCCAGCCTGCGCGTGCAGCTCTCATTTTTGCACCGCCTGGCACAAAAACTCAAGGCCGGGCGCGAAGTGGTGCGCGGCAAGCCAGAGAACTTCAACCGGCCGGACTACAACTTCCGCCTCATGGGCGGAGAGGGCGGCGAGCCCGATGGCAGCGAAACCGTGCAGATCACCACGCGCCAGCGCGGCGCGCCGCTCGACCTCATCGTGGCCGAAGCCGCCATCGTCGCCAACAGCACCTGGGGCCAATGGCTCGCCAGCCTGGGCGTGCCTGGCATCTACCGCAGCCAGGCCAGCATGGCCCCAGGCGTGAAGGTACGCATGGGCACCAAGGCCCTGCCCCACGCCGGTATGGGTGTCAAAAGCTACACCTGGGCCACCAGTCCGCTGCGCCGCTATGTGGACCTGGTGAACCAGTGGCAGATCATTGCCTGTGCGCGCAACGGCGCTACGGCCGCCTTGGCCGCGCCCTTCAAACCGAAGGACGCCGAACTGTTCTCCATCATCAGCAGCTTTGACGCAGCCTACAGCGCTTACAACGGTTACCAGGGCGGCATGGAGCGGTTCTGGACGCTGAAGTACCTCGAACAGAACAACATCACCGAGCTGGAGGCCACCGTCTTCAAGGAAGGCCCGGGCGGCAGTTTTCTGGTGCGCGCCGACACGCTGCCCCTTGTCTTTCCCGTGCTGGGGGCGCAAAACCTGCCGCGCGGCGCGCGTCTGCGCGTCAAGCTGGGCGCAGTGGACGAAATCACCCTCGACCTGCATGGCACCGTGATCGAGCGCATCGACGACCCGCTGGACCCCAGCGACGACGGCCCGGTGGATGACGACGACAGCGGTGAGGACGATGACAGCGCCGTGGCCGGGCCCATTGCCATCGCCGTGGATGTGAACGAACCCGAGGCGGGCGCTACCGCTGATCACTCAGCCCCGTGAAACTATCTGCCCACCTCCTCCGTTTCAGCACGCTGCAATTAACGCTGGCGGTGTCGCTGGCGCTGCACCTTGCCGTGCTGTCCGTGCGCTTCATCGACCCCGAGGGTTTCAACCGCGTGTTCCAGGACACGCCACTCGAAGTCATCCTGGTCAATGCCCGCTCGAACGAAGCGCCCACCAAAGCCCAGGCCATCGCGCAGTTTTCGCTCGCTGGCGGGGGCGATGCTGAAAAGGGCCGCGCCACCAGCCCACTGCCCTATTCGGCCATGACCAGCGTGGGCGACGACTTTGAAGAAGTGCAGCGCAAGACCGATGCCATGCAGGAGGAGCAAACCCAGCTGCTCGCCCAGCTGCGCAAACAGATCGCCACTCTGCCCGCACCCGACCCCCGCAAACCCAGCCAGAATGCCGAGCAGACCGCGCAGGACGAACGCCGCCGCCAGCTTGTCAAGATGCTGGCCGAGATCGAAAAGCGCATCAACGAAGAGAACGCACGCCCCAAGAAGCGCTACATCAGCCCCGCCACACGCGAAGAGGTGTACGCGGTGTACTACGACCAGCTCCGCCGCAAGGTGGAGGACAAGGGCACGGTCAACTTCCCCGAATCCGGCGGCCAGAAGCTCTATGGCGAACTGGTGATGATCGTCACCGTCAACCACGATGGCCGGGTGCTGGGCACCGAAATCGTGCAGGGCTCAGGCAACCTCCGGCTTGATCGCCAGGCCGAAGCCATTGCCATGGCCTCAGGCCCCTTTGGACCCTTTGGTACAGAAATGCGCAAGAAGGCCGACCAGATCGCCGTGGTTTCGCGCTTCAAGTTCACCCGCGACCAGACCCTGGAAACTACCGTGAGGTAACCTTCCCCCCCTTGAGTCGCCACTGGCGCCCTCACCCAGGGGACGGCGCCAGTGGCCGGGCAAAGCCTGTTCCACGGCGCCCGTTGGCCTGGAACACGCCCGCCGGAATGCTCTCCCCAGGAAGAATCATCCATGACCCTCTCCGCCACATCGATCGACCAGTATTGCGTGATGGGCAACCCGGTAGAGCACAGCCGCTCGCCCTGGATCCATGCCCGCTTTGCCGAGCTGACCGGCCAGGCACTGCACTACGAGCGCCGCCTGGTACCGCTGGACGGCTTTGTCCAGGCGCTGCATGGCTTCGCCGCCGCCGGGGGCCGGGGCTGCAACATCACCGTGCCCTTCAAACTCGAAGCCGCGCAGGCCGCCACGCACCGCAGCGAGCGCGTGCAACTGGCAGGCGCCGCCAACACGCTCACCTTCATCGACGGCACCATCCACGCCGACAACACCGACGGTCTGGGCCTGGTGGCCGACATTGAGCGCAACGCAGGCATGCGCCTTGCCGGGCGCGATGTGCTGCTCATCGGCGCAGGCGGCGCCGCCGCCGGTGCCCTGGGCCCGCTGCTGGCCGCCGGGCCGCGCAGCATCACGGTGGCCAACCGCACCGTGGCCCGCGCACAGGCGCTGGTACAAACCCACGCACCGCTTGCATTGCTACAAAAAATAGAGCTATTAGCGCAATCCACACAAGCGCTAGAGGCCAATTTCGACATTATTATTAACGCAACAGCCAGCAGCCTGGCTGGCGCCGAAGTACCCGTACCCGCAGGCGTTCTGCGGCCCGCCAGCCTGGCCTACGACATGATGTACGGCCCCGCCGCACAGGGCTTTCTGGACTGGGCCACGCAGCACGGCGCGCACGCGCGCGATGGCCTGGGCATGCTGGTGGAACAGGCGGCCGAGGCCTTCCTGGTCTGGCGTGGCGTGCGCCCACCGGGCGGCCAGGTGCTGACCGAACTGCGTGCACTGATGGCCTCGCCCACAGCCCCATCGCACTAGCGCGCACCCACACGCATGAAATCCTTGCTGCGCTGGATGGGCCTCGTCGCGTTTGCGGCGCTTGCCCTGGAACTGTTCTTTGTGCTGCGCATCGCCACCATGGCGGTGCTCAATCCCGAATCAACCACCTTCCAGCGCTCCGAAGCCTGGGCCCAGATCACTGGTGATGGCACCCTGCGCTGGCGCCAGCAGTGGGTGCCCTACGCACAGATCAGCAGCCACCTCAAACGCGCCGTGATCGCGTCAGAGGACGACGGCTTCGTCAACCACGAAGGCGTGGACTGGAACGCCATCGAAAAAGCCTGGGAGCGCAACGCCAAGGCCGAAGCGCAAACTGCCAAAGCCCAGACCCGCGCCCCTGCCAAGGTGGTGCGCGCGCCCAAGATTCGGGGCGGCTCCACCATCACCCAGCAACTGGCCAAGAACCTCCTGCTCTCGGGCGAGCGCACCCTGGTGCGCAAGGGCCAGGAGTTTGTGCTCACGCTGGCGCTGGAACAGTTTCTCTCCAAAGAGCGCATCCTGGAGATTTACCTCAACAATGTGGAGTGGGGCAATGGCATCTTCGGCGCCGAGGCTGCCGCCCGGCACTACTTCCGCAAAAGCGCCGCCCAGCTCGCCCCCCATGAAGCAGCCCGCCTGGCCGTGATGCTGCCCGCCCCCAAGCGCTTCGAAAAAATGCCCAACTCGGCCTACCTGTCCGGGCGCACGCGCACCATTCTGGGGCGCATGGGAAGTGCGGAGCTGCCTTGACGGCGCCTGCTGGCCGGTACCGCGTGGGACCTGTCAGCCGAACAACTTGTTGGCTGTTTCCGCGACCAGCTTGCCTTGGTGCCGGGCGCCTTCCAGCTCGATCGCGCTGGGTTGGCGTTGGCCTTGGCCGCCGGCAATGGTCGTCGCGCCATAGGGGCTGCCGCCCACCACTTCATCCAGCGTCATCTGGCCCTGGTGGCTGTACGGCAGGCCGACGATGACCATGCCAAAGTGCAGCAAATTGGTGATGATCGAGAAGAGTGTCACTTCCTGGCCCCCGTGCTGGGTGGCCGTGGAGGTGAACGCGGCGCCCACCTTGCCATGCAGTGCGCCGCTGGCCCACAAACCACCGGCCTGGTCCAGAAACGCCGCCATCTGGGCCGGCATGCGCCCGAACCGGGTCGGGGCACCAATGATGATGGCGTCGTAGTTGACCAACTCCGCGACGGTGGCGACTGGTGCGGCCTGGTCGAGCTTGAAGTGGGCCGACTTGGCCACCTCAAGTGGCACGGTCTCGGGAACGCGCTTCACATCGACGGATGCGCCACCGGCGCGCGCGCCTTCGGCGATGGCCTGGGCCATGGTTTCCAGATGGCCGTAGGACGAGTAGTACAGGACAAGGACTTTGGACATGGTGTGCTCCGATCAGTGTGGTTGTGAACAAGGAAATCTCAGGCCCGGGCGCTGCGCGCATCCAAGCTCCATTCGCCGGGGCCCCACCACCAGCAACAACCGCCCGGCGATCGCGGCGGCGTTCTGGGCGGGTGATTCTGTTTCCAAATCATTCGTGTCTAGGCGCGAAGCCGCAGACAGTGCTGTAGCACGGCAAGGCGAAGCAACAACGACACGGATGATTTAGAAATGGAATGAGATGAAAGTCGTGGACATGGGGTGTGCCAGGTGGCTGAGGCTTTCAGTATCGACTGCCGCTGCGCGTCCCGTGTCCGATAATTCTGGATTCTTTGTTCGATTTTTTCGAACCCCGCTCTATCCTTCCTACCGACAGGATCACCGATGCGAAAGCTGACCCTCGACGGCATGGGCAACGTGAAGGGCACCCCTCCCGGTGACGACCAGCGCATGTCCGCGGGTACCGGCGTCGTGCATAGCGAATTCAACCATACCCCCGACAAAACGGCGCACTTCCTGCAAATCTGGATTACGCTCCATCAGACAGGCATCGCACCCAGCGATGAGCAGAAGACCATTCCCCTAGAGTCCAAGCGTGGACGCCTGGCTTTGGTCGCCTCGCCTGATGGTGGCAACCATGCCGTGCAGAACCGTCCACCAGCACCCCGCTCAGTTGAAGAAGGAGCCCCCCATGAGCGAAACCCTTCGCCTTCACGGCCGCATGACCGACCTCGCACCGGGACTTCGTGTGCGCCGCACGCTGCCTGCGCAGGAGCGCAGATCCGTCGGACCTTTTGTATTTTTTGACGAGTTCGGCCCCGCGACGCTCGCGCCGGAGGTCGACAGCGATGTCGGCGGCCACCCGCACATCGGCCTGGCCACTGTCACCTATCTCTTCGAGGGCCGACAGATGCACCGCGACAGCATCGGCAGCGTGCAGCTCATCGAGCCTGGCGCGGTGAACTGGATGACGGCGGGGCGCGGCATCGTGCACAGTGAACGCACCCACGAAGCAGACCGCGGACGATCGCGCCTCACGCACGGCCTGCAGCTTTGGGTGGCACTGCCCCCGGCACTGGAAGACTGCGAGCCGGCCTTCCAGCATGTGGCTGCGGCCGACATTCCTGTCGTTGACGCAGCGCCCGGCGTTCAGGTCCGCGTCCTGGTGGGCAGCGCCTTCGACCGCACGAGCCCGGTGCGTACTGCGTCCGAGACCGTGTACCTCGACATCACGATGGCAGCGAACACCCATTTCACCTTGCCCCCGTTGGTGCCGGAGCTGGCAGTCTATGGCGTCGGCCAAGACTACGCACTGGACGGCCAGGCAGTCGCCGCAGCGGAGATGGTGGTGCTGGCCCCTGGCCAGGGAGCCCAGCTCAGCGCCGGGAACAAGGAAGTGCGGCTGGTCGTCATCGGTGGCGCGCCGCTGGAGCAACCCGTGCGCATGTGGTGGAACTTCGTATCCACGCAGCGCGAGCGCATGGCCCGTGCCGCAGATGACTGGTTGCAGCACCGGTTCGCCCCGATTCCGGGCGAGACCGACCGTATCGAGGCGCCGCCCTGGCGTGACTGATACGGTCCTGGGCAGACGACACCCCTCACGCTTGGTCTATTCGGTGCGGCTGAACAACCAGGGAGCGGTGTTGCCTGCCAGCACTGCGGCGTCGGTGTCGCTGCGCCGGGTCTGGGTGTTGTTGGCACCTGTGATTTCAAAGCTGCGCCGTGCGTGCAGGCCGTCCCATTGGGTGCGTTCGTAGGCCAGGGGGCTTGTGCTGGGGGCTGGGGGCAGCGCTTGCGCTGGCTTGGCTGGCGTTGCCCAGGCCCAGGTCACTGAGTTGCTTTTCTGCGCGCAGGTTGTCTGCGCTGTAGCGGTAGCTGGCCAGCAGTTCTGGCGGGTTGCTGCCGCTGCCCTGCCGTTGGCGTCGTATTGGTAGGTACTCGCACGGATGGTGGAGCCTGCACCTGGTGCGGTCTGGGTGCTGCTGGCTTCACTGGCTGTGCGCCCGGCCTTGTGTGCGTTGCCTTGCTGCGGCGGTCTTGATGCTTTCTTGATAACCGACCTTCGGTTCTTGGTACCAACTTGATGCAGCGGTTTCTAGCATCTCACCATTGCCAATGAAGTTGTGAGGATTACGGATATGGACATGGTTTATCTGGCCCTGGCGGGCCTTTTCTGGCTGCTGCCTGTGGCGCTCGTCAAGGGCTGCGAACGGCTGCAGCGTCCGCAGGCACGACCATGAGTGCCTGGTACTGGCTGGCTGGCGCGCTTGCGGGCGGGCTCTTTGTGTACCTCGTCGCCGTGCTGCTGCGGCCTGAGGATTTTTCATGACCACCGGTGCCATCGTGCAACTGGGGGCGTTCCTGCTGGTGCTTTTTGCACTGGCCTGGCCGCTGTCCCGCGCCATCGACGCGGTCATGGACGGGCGATTCGCGTTGGGCCGCAAGCTCGAGTCGCCGCTGTGGCGCGTCGCGGGTGTCGATGCCGCGCAAGAGACGGGCTGGGTGCGCTATGCCCTGGGCCTGCTGCTGTTCAACAGCCTGGGCCTCTTGTTCCTGTATGCCCTGCAGCGCTTGCAGATGCCGTTGCCGCTGAACCCGCAGGGCTTTGCTGCGGTGTCTGCCGATTCGGCTTTCAACACGGCGGTGAGCTTCGTCACCAACACCAACTGGCAAGGCTATGGCGGCGAGACCACCATGAGCTACCTGACGCAAATGCTGGGACTGGCGGTGCAGAACTTCCTGTCGGCCGCCACCGGCATCGTGGTGGTGGTGGCGCTGGTGCGCGGCTTTGCGCGCCACAGCGCGGCCACCATCGGCAACGTCTGGGTGGACCTCACCCGCGCCACGCTGTGGGTGCTGCTGCCGCTGTCGTTTCTGCTGGCGCTGGCGTTTGCCGGGCTGGGCGTGGTCCAGACCCTTTCCGCGTATGTGAGCACCACCGGCGTCGAGGGTGGCAGCACGCAGCTGGCCCTGGGCCCGGTCGCTTCGCAACTGGCCATCAAGATGCTGGGCACCAATGGTGGCGGCTTCTTCAACGCCAATTCTGCGCACCCGTTCGAGAACCCCAGCGCGATCACCAACGCACTGCAGATGCTGGCGATTTTCATCATCCCCGCCGCGCTGTGCCTGGTGTTCGGGCGCATGGTCGGAGACAGGCGCCAAGGCTTCGCCGTACTGGCCGCCATGACCGTGCTGTTCGTGGTTTTTGCCGTCACCGTCAACTGGGCCGAGCAAGCAGGCAACCCGGCGCTCACCGCACTGGGCGTAGACCAAGCGGTCAGCTCCAGCCAGCCCGGCGGCAACATGGAAGGCAAAGAGGCGCGCTTTGGCATCAACGCCAGCACGCTGTTTGCCGCGGTCACCACGGCGGCGAGCTGCGGCGCGGTCAACAGCATGCACGACAGCTTCACGCCGCTGGGCGGCGCCGTGCCCATGGTGCTGATGCAGTTGGGCGAGGTGGTGTTCGGCGGGGTCGGCACGGGCCTCTACGGCATGCTGGTGTTCGCCATGCTGGCAGTGTTCATTGCCGGGCTGATGATTGGCCGAACCCCAGAATACCTGGGCAAGAAAATCGAAGCGAACGAGATGAAGATGGTCTCGCTCGCCATTCTCATCACGCCCTTGCTGGTGCTGCTCGGCACCGCCCTGGCCGTAGGCACCGAGGCGGGGCGGGCGGGCATTTTGAACCCGGGGCCGCACGGCTTCAGTGAAATCCTGTATGCCTTGACCTCGGCTGCCAACAACAACGGCAGTGCGTTCGCCGGCCTCTCGGCCAATACACCTTTCTACAACGTGCTGCTCGCCGCAGCCATGTGGTTCGGGCGCTTTGGCGTCATCGTGGCGGTGCTGGCCATGGCGGGCTCGCTGGCGGGCAAGAAGCGTGCAACCGCCACCGCCGGGACGCTGCCCACGCACGGGCCGCTCTTTGTCGGACTGTTGATTGGCACCGTGCTGCTGGTGGGTCTTTTGAACTACGTTCCCGCCCTGGCCCTGGGCCCGGTGGTGGAGCACCTGACGCTGGTGGAGCCCCTGAAATGACACGCCACACCACCCCGACCCTGTTCGACCCCGCGCTTTTGCGCCCGGCGCTTCTGGAGGCACTCAAGAAACTGGACCCGCGCGTGCAGTGGCGCAATCCGGTGATGTTTGTGGTGTACGTGGGCAGCGCCTTCACGACCGCGCTCGCGCTCTCCGAACCCAGCCTGTTCACCGCCTTGGTCGCGCTGTGGCTGTGGTTCACCGTGCTGTTTGCCAACATGGCGGAAGCGCTGGCCGAGGGGCGCAGCAAGGCGCAGGCGGCGTCGCTGCGCGGGCTCAAGAAGGAGACCTGGGCCAAACAACTGCCCAAGGGCGCCCCGGTGCCCGCCACGCGTGCGGCCATGAGCTGGCTGCCCATGGAGGCCGGCCAGCTCAAGCGCGACGACCTGGTGCTGGTGGAAGCCGGTGACACCGTGCCCGCCGATGGCGAAGTCGTTCTGGGCGTGGCCTCGGTGGACGAGAGCGCCATCACGGGCGAATCGGCGCCGGTGATTCGTGAGTCCGGCGGAGACTTCAGTTCCGTCACTGGCGGCACCCGGGTGCTGTCCGACTGGATCGTGGTGCGCATCTCGGTGAACCCCGGCGAGACCTTTCTCGACCGCATGATCGGCATGGTGGAGAACGCCAAGCGGCAGAAGACGCCCAACGAGATTGCGCTCACCATTTTGCTGGTGGCGCTGACCACCGTGTTCCTGGGCGTGGTGGTCACCTTGCTGCCGTTTTCGCAGTTTGGCGTGGCCGCCAGTGGCGCCGGCGAACCCGTGGGCCTGGTGGTGCTGGTGGCGCTGCTGGTGTGCCTGATTCCCACCACCATTGCGGGCCTCCTCTCCGCCATTGGCGTGGCGGGCATGAGCCGCATGATGCAGGCGAACGTGATCGCCACCTCCGGCCGCGCCGTGGAAGCGGCGGGCGACGTGGACGTGCTGCTGCTCGACAAGACCGGCACCATCACCCTGGGCAACCGCCAGGCCAGCGCCTTTGCCCCGGCGCCGGGCGTGAACGAGGCCACGCTGGCCGAAGCGGCCCAGCTTGCGTCGGTGGCCGATGAAACACCGGAAGGTCGAAGCATCGTGGTGCTGGCGCGCCAGAAATTCCAACTGGCTGAACGAAGCGCTGCAGCGCTGGACGCGCAGTGTGTGCCCTTCACCGCGCAAACGCGCATGAGCGGTGTCGACTTGCCTGGCGGCCGCAGCCTGCGCAAGGGCGCGGCCGATGCGATCCGCCGGCATGTGCAGGCGCTGGGCGGCGATTTCCCGGCCGCGCTGCAGGCTGTGGTGGACAGCATTGCCCGCCGCGGCAGCACGCCGCTGGTGGTGAGCGAGGGTGCCCGCGTGCTGGGTGCCATCGAGCTCAAGGACATCGTCAAGCCCGGCATCAAGGAGCGCTTTGCCGAGCTGCGCCGCATGGGCATCAAGACGGTGATGGTCACTGGCGACAACCGCCTCACGGCGGCGGCCATCGCGGCCGAAGCGGGGGTGGACGACTTTCTTGCCGAAGCCACGCCTGAAGCCAAGCTCGAACGCATCCGCGAGTACCAGGCAGCCGGCCAACTGGTGGCCATGACGGGCGACGGCACCAACGATGCGCCGGCGCTGGCCCAGGCCGATGTGGCCGTGGCCATGAACACCGGCACGCAGGCCGCCAAGGAGGCCGGCAACATGGTGGACCTCGACAGCGACCCGACCAAGCTGATTGAAATCGTGGAGACCGGAAAACAGATGCTGATGACGCGGGGTTCGCTCACCACCTTCAGCATTGCCAACGATCTGGCTAAATACTTTGCCATCGTGCCGGCCGCGTTCGTGGGCACCTACCCGCAGCTCTCGGCCTTGAACGTGATGCAGCTGGCCACGCCCAACTCGGCGATTCTTTCGGCGGTGGTGTTCAACGCGCTGATCATCGTCTTCCTGATTCCGCTGGCGCTCAAAGGGGTGCGCTACCGCCCGGTGGGCGCCGCAGCGCTGTTGCGCCGCAACCTCGCCATCTACGGCCTGGGCGGTGTGGTGGTGCCGTTCGTGGGTATCAAGCTCATCGACCTGGCGCTGGCAGCGCTGGGCGTGGTCTGATTTTTGTTCCGGAGATGTTATGACATCCTTGTTTCGTCCTGCCCTGGTGCTTTTTGTCGTGCTTTCCCTTGTGACTGGCCTGGCGTATCCGCTGGCTGTCACGGGTTTGGCGCAAGTGCTGTTCCCCGACCAGGCCAACGGCAGTCTGGTGAAGGCGAAGGGCGTGGTGGTCGGCTCCGCGCTGATCGGCCAGCCGTTTTCGCAGCCTGGCCATTTCTGGAGCCGGCCATCGGCCACTGCGCCCGATCCCTACAACGCGGTAGCGTCTTCGGGCTCCAACCTGGGGCCCAGCAATCCGGCCTTGGCCGAGGCCGTGGCGGCGCGCATTGCAGCGCTGCGCGCTGCCGATCCTGGCAACCACAGCGCTGTGCCGGTGGACCTGGTGACCGCCTCTGCCAGCGGGCTTGACCCGCACATCAGCCGCGCTGCCGCCGACTACCAGGTCAACCGGGTGGCCCGTGCTTTGGGCCTGCCGCCGCAGCGGGTGCAGGCGCTGGTGGCAGAGCACACCGAAGGCACGCTGCTGGGCTTTCTGGGCGAGCCGCGTGTGAACGTGCTGCGGCTCAACCTGGCGCTCGATGCCTTGCCCCGTGCCTGAAGCGGCGCTGGCCACCGCTTGCGTGCGTGTGGCGCCACCTGCTCTACAGTAGCTACCGATGAGCGACGCCCGCCCCAATCCCGACCAACTGCTCGAGCAAGTACAGCGCGACGAGGTGCGGGCGCGGCGTGGGCGGCTCAAGATCTTCTTTGGGGCCAATGCCGGTGTGGGCAAGACCTACGCCATGCTGTCTGCGGCCCAGGCCGCAAAGGCGCAAGGAACGCCCTTGCTGGTCGGCGTGGTCGAAACCCATGGCCGCGGCGAAACCGAAGCCATGGCCGCGGGGCTGGCGCGGCTTGCGCCCAGCCAGGTTGCGAACCATGGGCGTACGCTGCCCGAATTCGATCTGGAAGGGGCCTTGCAGTTTGGCGCTGCGCACGGCGGCGATCCCCGCGCCCTTGTTCTGCTGGACGAGCTGGCCCACAGCAACGCCGCCGGTTCGCGCCACCCCAAGCGCTGGCAGGACGCGGAAGAATTGCTCGCTGCGGGCATTGATGTCTGGACGACGATGAACGTCCAGCACCTCGAGAGCCTGAACGACGTGGTCAGCGGCATCACCGGCATCCGCGTGTGGGAAACCGTGCCCGACCGCGTTTTCGACGACGCCGACGAGGTGGTGGTGGTCGACCTGCCGCCCGACGAACTGCTGGCGCGTCTCAAAGCCGGCAAGGTGTATGTGCCGCAGCAGGCCGAACGCGCCGCCGCCAACTTCTTTCGCAAGGGCAACCTGTTGGCCCTGCGCGAGCTGGCCCTGCGCCGCACGGCCGACCGGGTCGATGGAGAGGTGCGTGCCTACCGGCGTTCGGTGTCCGTGCAGCCGGTGTGGGCCAACCGGGAGGCGCTGCTGGCGTGCGTGGGCCCGAGCGCTGCCGGTGAGAAAGTGGTGCGCAGCTGTGCCCGCATGGCCACGCAGCTCGATGTGCCCTGGCACGCGGTGCATGTGGAGACCGGCGCCCTCGACAACGCGCAGGCGCTGAAAGTGCTCAAGCTGGCCAGCGAGCTCGGGGCGACCACGGCGACGCTCTCGGCGCCGGAGCCTGCAGCCGCGCTGGTGCGCTATGCGCGCGAGCACAACCTTGTGCGCCTGGTGCTGGGGCGGGGTACGCGCGGGCGCTGGCGCTGGCGGCGGGCGCTGGCAGACCAGCTGGTGCGCAGCGCGGACGACCTCGACGTCTTGCAGGTGGCCCTGCCAACCAAGCCCGGCGCACCGGCGCCCGACCTCGCACGCGCACCGCGCACTCCGGATGAAGCGGCGGGCAGCGCGTGGCGCGGGTACGCCGCAGCGGCCACGGCCTGCGCGCTGCTGGCGCTGCTGGCAACGCCCATGACGGGTGTGCTCGAGCTGAGCAACATCGTCATGCTGTTCCTGCTGGTGGTGGTCGGCGTAGGGCTGCGCTTTGGGCGCGGCCCGGCGGTGCTGGCGGCCTTTCTGGGCGTGGCCTTGTTCGACTTGTTTTTCGTGCCGCCGCGCTTTTCGCTGGCGGTCAGCGACGTGCAGTACCTGGTCACTTTTGCCGTCATGCTCGTGGTGGCGCTGGTGGTGGGGCAGCTTACCGCTGGGCTCAAGGTGCAGGCGGCGGCGGCCATGCAGCGCGAGCGCCGGGTGCGCAGCCTCTACGACATGTCGCGCGACCTGTCGGCCGCGCTGCTGCCCGAGCAGGTGGGCGAGATTGCCGCCCGCTTCCTGCGCGCCGAGTTCCGCGCCCGCTCCAGCCTGCTGGTGGCCGACGACGCCAACCACCTTGAGCCGCTCGCGGGGGCCGAGGCGCCGGTGGACCTGGGCGTTGCGCAGTGGTCGTTCGACCATGCCGAGTCCGCCGGGCGCGGCACCGGTACGCTTCCGGCCAGCCCGTGCCTCGTCGTGCCGCTCAAGGCGCCCATGCGCGTGCGCGGCGTGCTGGTGCTGGAGCTCTTGGGCAGCGCGCCGCTCGGCCCTGAGCCGATGCGCCTGCTCGATACCTGCGCCTCGCTGCTGGCGATTTCGCTCGAACGCATCCACTACATCGAAGTGGCGCGCACCAGCACCGTGCAGATCGAGTCCGAGCGGCTGCGCAACGCGCTGCTGTCGGCCATCTCGCACGACTTGCGCACGCCGCTGGCCTCGCTGGTGGGCCTGTCCGACGCCCTCGGCCTGACCGATCCGCCCTTGAGCGCCGCCCAGCGCGAAGTCTCCGATGCCATCCGCGACTCGGCGCTGCGCATGAGTGCGCAGGTCAACAACCTGCTCGACATGGCCCGGCTGGAGGCAGGCGCTGCACCCCTGCACCGCGACTGGCAACCCCTCGAAGAGGTAGTGGGCAGCGCGCTGGCGGCAAGTAGCAAGGCACTGGCCGGCCGCGCCCTGCACGTAAACCTGCCGGCCGACCTGCCGCTGCTGCACCTCGACGCCGTGCTGTTCGAGCGCGTGCTCGTCAACCTGTTGGAGAACGCCGCCAAGTACACGCCCAGCGGAAGCGCCATCACCCTGGGCGCCGAGGCCGCCGCGCGGGAGGTGCTGCTGTGGGTGGACGACGAAGGCCCGGGTTTGCCCGAGGGCGCGGAAGAGCGCATTTTCGAGAAGTTCGAGCGCGGCAACCGCGAAAGCCCGCTGCCGGGCGTGGGCCTGGGCCTGGCCATCTGCCGCGCCATCGTGCAGGCGCACGGCGGGCGCATCCAGGGCAGCAACCGGCGCGCGCAGGGCCGCATTGCAGGCGCCCGCTTCACCATCGTCCTGCCGCGCGGAGAGCCGCCGCAGGACGACGGCACCGGACAGGGCGCGACACCATGAGCACACCTGAAAAACCTGCGGGCCACAGCATTCTGGTCGTCGAGGACGAAGCCGCCATTCGCCGCTTCGTCCGCCTGGCGCTGGGCGCCGAGGGGCACACCGTGCACGAGGCCGACAGCGTGGCCCGCGGCCTGATTGAAGCCGGCACGCGCCGCCCCGACCTCGTTGTGCTCGACCTGGGCCTGCCCGACGGCGATGGCATTGAAGTGATCCGCGGCCTGCGCAGTTGGTCCACGGTGCCGGTGATCGTGCTCTCGGCGCGCAGCCAGGAGGCGGACAAGATCGCCGCGCTCGATGCCGGTGCCGACGACTACTTGGTCAAACCCTTTGGCGCCGGCGAGCTCATGGCCCGCGTGCGCGCGCAACTGCGGCGCCACTACCAGCAGACGCCCGGCGGCGACCCGCTGATTGCCTTTGGCGATGTCCGCATCGACCTCGCTCGCCGCACCGCCGAGCGCGCCGGCCAGCCGCTGCACCTCACGCCCATCGAATACAAGCTGCTCACCCACCTGGCGTCGCAGCCCGACCGCGTCATCACCCACCAGCAACTGCTCAAGGCCGTGTGGGGCCCCGGCCATGCGGACGACACGCACTACGTGCGCGTGCACATGGCCAACCTGCGCAAGAAGGTGGAGGACAACCCCGCCATGCCCCGGCATCTGCGCACCGAGGCAGGGATCGGCTATCGGTTTGTTGCATAAACCTACGCTTCAATGTGCACAAATGACCGCATGTCTAATGAGTCGTCCCTGATTTATCCGTTTTCAAGCCAAGCCCAGGTGAGATGCTGACCTGGTGAGCGCGAAGTCGAGCCGTTTGCGCAGCGCCAGCGACCACGTTGGCGATAGACCCGCGATCTGGCGCAGCAGCCAGCGGATGTTGTAGCCCGCCGCGCACAGCAGTGCATGCAGCCGATCACCCTGCTGACCCTTGAGAGGGCCGCGATCCATGCGGTGATCACTCTTGAGGTGGCCAATGATCGGCTCAATGGCCTGGCGCCGCTTGAGCAGCTTTCTCTGTTGCCCGCTGATCCGCCTGGACTTGCCCCGATAGCCCAGATCGACGAATACCGTCGCTAGCTAGGCCCCGCTGTCCTGCATCAGGATCGCTGCCTGCTCCAGTTGCTCGTTCAGTTGGAGGTCCACTGCCACGTTGATGGTCTGCGACAGCAGTTCTTCCCCGCCTTCCTCGCCCAGCAACTGGCGGAACTTGACCACGGTGGTGGCGTCGCAGGGCTGGCGGTCTTCGTAATAGGCGCAGCCCGAGAAGAACTGCCAGCGGGGGGAGTCAGCGCGACCACGCCTTCGTCGGATCCGTTGAAGGCGTGCTTGAGGTACAGCAGCGCGCTGCACCTGTTCACCAAAGAGATCCAGATCGGGCATGGCAACGCCAGCGCGAGCCTTGCGCAAGAACAGATGGGCCACTGAGGCCTCGATTTGCTGCCAGGACATGCGCGAGGCCAGCACGGCCAGCAGATGGCGCAGGTCGATCATGTGGTCGATGCGTTAACGGAAGAAATCCTCGGTGGCGGGGCAGGCAAACAGCACGGCAGAACTCCCAGAAAACAACCACTATTGGAAATCAAACTGGGCGTTCAGAGCATCAGCAATCACCCAAAAATCAGTGTTTATGCGGGCTGCAGGGGTTGTTCAGGGGCGCCTCATTGGGGTTCAGGGGTGGGTGCTGCGGGGCTCATGCGAAGAACCTCCACAGCGCAATCACCAGCAGCCGCGCCAGCCAAAGCCTTTGAACAGGCCGTCGGCCCGGCCCATCAGAGCCGGGCCGCGCAGGGTATCGGGTTACTTCTTCTGTCCGATGTAGCGAAAGCCGTCCTTGCCATTGGCGCGGAACTCGTATTTTTTGGTGTCGTTCTGGAACACGCCGGACGTGTTGATCTCCATGAATACCGGAATTTCGGGAATGGGGGCGGCTACCGTTCCCACATTCACGGGCAGGGTCACACTCGCCTTGGCGTTGACCTTCCAGGAGATGATGGCATATACCTCCTTCACGTCCATGTTCACCAGGGGCAACCAGTGGCCGCCAATGCTGGAGTGTTTGGCGTCGTAGTAGCCCGTGAGAGCGAACTTGACCTCGGTTTGGGTAACCGGAATAACCCCTTTGGTCTTGAGCGTCACCACCTGCGAGGTGCCGGACCTGGTCTGGGCATAGTTGTCCCACTGGGGGTCGCTCGAGGCCAGTGCGCGTGTGAAGGCCCCCGTGGCGACGGTCTCGGGGCGGTTGTCCTTGATGACATCCCAGCCGAATTTTGCTACCGCGATGGCGGTAGCGGCGTTCTTGAGCGCCTTGGTCTGCGGTTGCAGATAGCCCTGCACAAAGGTCGAAATGTCCGTGGCGGCCTTGCCATACTGGTCATACAGGCTGCTGAAATCGTCCTGGCGCGAGGCCATCAGGGCCAGAAACTGCTGCCAGTTGCTGCCATGCGCATGCAGCACGTCGAGAAGCTGCCTGGGGGTGATCTGGGCATTGCTCAGAAACTGGCTCAGTTCGGCCTCGACCTTGCCGGTCTTGTCGAGCGTCGGATGGGCATCCAGCGTTTCGTAGAAATCGACGAACTCCGGCAGGCTCAGACCAGAGTTGCGGTAATCCGTATAAATGGTTGCCAGCGAAATATCCAGGTCGTGCACCTCTTGCGCCAGCTTGCTGGCGTCCAGCGTACCGTGGCGTTTGCCCAGCTCGGCCCACAGTTGAGGCACGAAGGCTTGGATGGCTGCCACTTCGGGCAAGGCATCGGCGGCCTGCGTCTTGGCGTCAATGCGGCTGACTTCAATGGGGATGAGCCCGTCGCTGGCGAGGTCGTCGGCGGTGGTGACCAGCTGGCCGCTGTTGCTGAGGCCGTAGACGCGATAGGTCGAGATTTCAGTCAGCGTGTCGTCCAGGCTCAACTCGACGCTGAATTCGTCGCCGGGAATCAGTTTGCTGTCATCGCTGCCGCCACAGGCGCTGAGGAAGGCAGCCGCCAAGGCTGCACACAAAATGGATTTCTTCATGAACGGGTTCATCCTTGATTGGTACGGCAACGATGATCGAATGAACCCTGGCACTTGTCATTCCCTGATTTCAGGTATTTTGAAGGGTATGAGAGCCTTGAGTGATCGAACGACGCACGCCGGTGTGCTCCTACTGCCTGCCCTGCCCAAATCATGCACCTGTGGCTCCAAGCTGCTGCGCAGCGAACCGACTTGAACGAGGCTTGCCGCGCATGGGGTCATAACCAGGATCCCGAGCCTTTTGTGTGGCACAAAGGCGCCGACACCCTGCTGGTATCTGTCGCGCGGGTCGCTCGTTCAATGGTTTGATGCGTATTTCCGAGATGTCGCACTGGCATTCACAAGAAGATCCTGAAATCATCCGCCAGCGCTTTCCAGTCAATCGTTTGCAGCTATTTTTTCAATAGCAACGTGAGACTCACCACCGTCCCCGTTGCGCCCGATACCATCTCCAGCGTGCCACCCATGCGCTCGGCCCGAGCGGCCATGCTGCGCATGCCCACGCTCAGCCCGGCTTGTTGCACGGCCTGCACGTCAAATCCCACGCCGTCATCCTCAATGCGCAGGCATAACACACCGGGCTGCGGCTGCGTGCATCGCACGCGCACCTGCCGCGCCCGGCTGTGCTTGATGGTGTTCGACAACGCCTCCTCTACCAGCCGCGTCAGGCCCAGGCACTGCAGCGCGCTGGGGCGGCCCTGCCATTGCAACGGCATGTCCCAGTGCGACGTCACCTCCATTTCATCAAAGATACCGGTAAACCGGTGGCGCAGCGGCGCGGCCCATTGCACCGGCGTATCGGGCACCTGTGCACCGGCGCTGGAGCCCTGGTCGATCACCTGGCGCAGGTCGTCGCGCAGCACCTTCAGCAATGAAAGCACGCGCTCATTGGGCAAGGGTTGGGGCGCCTGCTCCACCAGCGCCATGCTGCGCATCAGGCTGCCGCCCAGACCGTCGTGCAGGTCGTGCGCAATCTGCATGCGCTCCTGCAGTTTGGTGTGGTCCAGTGCCTGGGCGTGCTCGCGCTCCAGTGCCTGGGCCAGATCGGCGCGGGCACGGGCCACTCCCTGCTCCAGCGCGCGGTTGAAGCGCTCCACGCTGCGCACCCGCTGCATGAGCTGCGCGCCCAGCAGCAGCATCACCAACGAGATCACCAGCAATCCGCTCAACGCGGCCCAGTTGCGCGCCACGTTCCAGCGGTCCACCCCCGGAACGAGCGTGATCACCGTGAGCACCATGACCGCCAGCCAGCACAGCGCCAGCAGCATGTGCAGGGGCTTGCGCCCCCCAGGCCGGGAGCGCCACGCGTGCCACTGGAACTGCAGGCAGTTGACCATGAAGACCCCCATGGCCCACTGCCACACCCTGCCGAACCACGGCCCCGCCACATCGTCCGGTACCAGCACCGCCGTGCCAGCGCCCAGTGCCGCCAGCACCCACAGCACACGTTCCGCGAGCGGCAGCTTCTGCCCGCCAAAGCGCAAGGTGAACACGCAGGCGGACAGCACGTAGCCCACCAGCGCCACCATGCTGAAACGGCTGCGTGTGATCGCATCGGGCCAGGGCCACTGCGTGTACGCCAGATAGGTGGTCAGATAAGCCAGCCACGCCAACGCCATCAGTCCGAACCAGCCGTAGGCTGCCCCAGCCGGTGTATTGCGGCGCAGCGCCCACACCACCAAAAACAGTGTGCCCGCCATGCCGCACAGCACCGCGTTGATCAGGTACAGCGTGCGTTGGCGCCACTGGGTGCGATGGTGCTGCGCGGCTACCGTGGACGCGTCGCCCAACCGCACAGCGCGCAAGCCCGGCCCCAGCGCCACCGGCCCCACGGCGCGCACCCACACCGTGTTCACGCCCGGCTGCAGGCCGGATTCGGGCAGCACCCACCACCGCGGCACGTTCCAGCTGCGCGACAACGGCTCCACCAGCGAGGCGTCGCGCCACAGCAGATCGCCGTTGTTGTACACCTCGCCCGCCACGCTGATGCCGTCAATGCCCAGAGCAACGGGTTCGCCGTTCGCACAGCCGCGCTCCCAATCGATGCGGTACCAGCCCGAGTCGCCGTGCGCGGGCCAGCGGGTTGACCACGTATCGGGCAAGGTCACATCCACCCATCCGGTGGGGGGCCGGGCGCCGTCCAGCGCTGGCGCCGCCTGCACCGACACAATGCGCGGCGCGCAGGCATCGGCCAGCACCCCACCCGGCAGCCAGAGCGCCAGCGCGGCCAGCCACATCAGCAGCCGCATCAGCCCAGCCACCCGCGCGAACGTGCCTCACGCACCGCGCCCGTGCGCGATGACACCGCCAATTTGCGATAGACGCGCTTGACGTGGCTTTCCACGGTGTAGCGCGACAGGAACAGCTGCTCTGCGATCTCGCGGTTGGACAGGCCATCGGCCACCAGCCGCAAAATTTCGTTCTCGCGCTCGCTCAGGCAGTTCTCCGGTGGTGGCGGAGCGCCTGGCGCCGCCGCTGCCGGCGCGGGCAGCAACTCCAGGATGCGCCGGGCAATGAACGGGTCGATCGGCGCGCCACCGCGCAGTACGCTGCGGATCGACAGCATCACCTCCATGTCGTCGCGCTCCTTGAGCACATACCCGGTGGCCCCCGCGCGCAGCGCGCCCAAAATGGCCTCTTCCGAGCTCCAGGCCGACACCACGAGGATGCCCACGCCGGGGTCATCGGCGCGCAATTGCACGATCAACTCGCGCCCATCGCCGTCGGGCAAATGTAAATCCACCAGCACCAGCGCCATGGGTTGCTGCGCCAGGCAGGAGCGCGCCTCGGCCAGCGTGGCGGCGAACAACAGCGCGTCTGGCGGGTAGCCCAGCGCGCTCAGCACCCCGCGCAGGCGCTGCTGCAAGAGCGGCTCATCTTCCACCACCAGCACGGGTGCGGGCAGGATGGGATCGTTGGCGGGGGGAGACATGGTGCGGGCAACCAAAAAGAAACAAGCGCGATGGTAGGCCAGCGGGCCGCCCCCGCGTATCCCTGAGATTGGGTAATTTGCGCATACACCCCCAAATTACCCAATCTCAGGGATACCGCAGCCGGTCACAAGTCCCTACGATTCTTCGCCATGCGCACCCATCTTTTGAGGTGCTTTTTGGCCTCTGGCGCTTTACTGCAAAGCGCTGGCTGCTATCAAAAAAGGAATCTGCCTGGTGCCCTCCCCCATCGCTCCCCACCCCGCCCGCTGGCTTGCAGCCACGGCTCTGGCTGCTGCCCTCACTGCCTGCGGCGGCGGCAGCTCGCCCGACCCACTGAACGAATACCGTACGCAGACCGTGCACTGGGCCGAATGCGACTCCACCATTCTGGGCAGGCCCATGAACAGCGAGCAGCCCACCGGGCGGCTGCAGTGCGCCCAGGTGCGCGCGCCGATGGACTGGAGCGAGCCCCAGCGCGGCGATGTCTCCCTGGCGGTCATGCGCATGGCGGCAGGCCGGCCCGAGGCGCGGCGCGGCGTGCTTTTCTTCAACCCCGGCGGGCCGGGCGGCGACGGGCTTTCCATGACGTTGCATCTGTGGGCTGCGTTCGCGGACAGCAATCCCGCCAGTTCCCAGGGCGCACAGCAGTTGCGGCTGCTGGATGAATACGACATGGTGGGCTTCTCGCCGCGCGGCGTGGGGGCCAGCACACGGCTGTCCTGTGCCACCAACGAGCTGACGCGCTTCGTGGACTACAGCGCGGCGGGGTGGGACACGCCCGAGAACATCGCCAACGTGCACTACAACGGCCGCAAGCAGGCCGAAGCCTGCGCGCGCAACCCCGTCACGCCGTACATCAACACCGACGCCACCGCACGCGACATGGATCTGCTTCGTGGCCTGCTGGGCGACGAGAAGCTCAACTATCTGGGCTACTCCTACGGCACCTGGCTCGGTGCTTGGTACGCCAGCCTGTTCCCTCAAAAGGTGAGCCGCATGGTGCTGGACAGCGCGACGGACTTCAGCGCCTCCATGGAGCAAATGCTGCACGGGCAGCCGCCCGCGCGCCAGCGCCTGTTCGACGAGGTGCTGGCACCCTACGCCGCGCGCCACCCAGACGCCTTCCGCCTGGGAGCCACCGAGGCTGAGGTGCGCACAGTCATGCCCCGCCTCGCGCCCCGCGTGCAGGCTGTCTTGGGCGGACCCTTGAGTCGGCTGAGCTACAGCCGCGGCAGCGCTGTCGGATACCTGAGCCACATCGCGGCGGCCCAGGGGCTGGACGCAGCGCTGCTCAGCGTGCCGGATGCAGCGGATGCCGATGCGGTGCATGACGCGCTGGCGCTGCACGCCTTCGCCCCCGGCAATGAGCCGCGCGACGCGCAACTGCGCGAGACGGCATGGAAACTCTATGACAACTACCGTAGCACCTGGCTGGAGCCTGAGGCGGAAAGCATCCGGCTCGACGACGCCACCGGCGTTGCGGTCCGCTGCAACGACACGCCCAGCACGACGGACCTGTCGGAGTGGATCGCCAAGGTGCGCCGCATCGCCCGGCAGGCGCCCATGCACTTCGGCGGGCTGCTGGCGCTGGATGCCTGCGCGTTCTGGGGCGGCCCCTCGGTGCGCAAGCCCGATCCGGCAGCCATGCAACAGCTCCCGGTGCTGTTCGTGCAGTCGCAGTACGACGGGGCCACCAACACCGACGACGCCAACCGCTTCTTCGCCCAGTTGCCCGGTGCCCGCCGCGTGTACGTGGCGGGTGACTTTCAGCACGGCGTTTACCCCTACAGCGACGCCTGCGTGGACCCCAAGGTGACCGCCCACCTGCTGGGCGAAACGCCTGCGCAGCGCGAAACCACGTGCCAGGGCCAGCCGTTGCAGGGCGAAGAGCCCACCGCAGACGCCATGCCCAAGGCCGAGGCGGCGGACAGTCCGCCCCCGGTTTACAAGAACCCCGAGAAGGCGCGTGCGCTCATCGACCGCTTCAAGCGCGGCCTGGTACCGCACTGATCACTTTTTCACCCTATCGCACCAAGGAAAACCATGCACAACCTCTCACGCCGCCACATGCTTGGCACCGCCGCCGCCCTGCTCGCTGGAGGGCTTGCCGCCTGCGGCGGCAGTGGCTCCGACTCCAGCGCGCCGCTCAGCACCACGCTGCTCGTTTACCTGCTGGGCTCCGACCTGGAGAGTGGCGGCGACTTGGGCACCAGCAACCTGCTGGAGATGCTGGCCGCGAAGGGCTCGACGCACACTCGCATCGTCATCACCACGGGAGGGGCCGACAAGGTCGACCCGGCGGGTCTCGTCACCAGCTGGAAAACCGTCAAGCGCTTCGAACTGGCGGAAGGCAAACTCAAGGAGCTGGCAGACCTCGGTGCGCAGAACATGGATTCAGGCAGCACGCTGCAAGACTTTGTGACGTGGGGCGTGCGTACTTACCCAGCCGACCGCACCATGCTGATGATGTGGGACCACGGCGGGGGTTACTACGGCTTTGGCAACGACGAAAACTTCCCTGACGACGGCGAGCCGATGATGCGAATGCACGTCATGGCCGCAGCGCTGCAAGGTGCAAAGGCCGCCACAGGGGTCACGCTCGACTATATCGGCTTCGACGCATGCCTGATGGCCACGCTGGAAGTTGCCAAGATACTCCAGCCCTATGCCCGCTACCTGGGTGCATCGCAGGAGCTGGAGCCCGGCTTGGGCTGGGACTGGACGACTGTGGTCGAGACTGCATCCCGCCAGCCCGCTCCCAGCATCCCGGAATTCGGCCGGGCGGCAGCCATTGCTTACTACGATAAGCAGATGCGCAGCAGCCCCGGCGGCAGCTTGGTGCCTTTTGGGTCCGACAACGTCACCTTTAGCATCATTGACCTGGCGCGCATTCCTGCCTTGCTGGAGCGGCTAGACGAATGGGCCCGTGCGGTACACGCCTACCATGACACCGCCCCCAAGCTGGCCAAGGCAGGCAGCGCAGGCATCTTCTGGCCGCCCATGTTCAAGCGGCCCCGCCAAATGGCCAAGAGCATCAGTACGGCCACAGCAAGCGCAGCCGTCGCAGAGGACGAAACCGTCGAACGCTGGAAGCAGGTCGCCATGGCACGTCTGAGCACCCTTGCCTTCGGGGGAAGTCCGAACATGAAGGAAGCCCTCGACCTGGTGGACCTGGGGCAGTTTGCCGCGCTGCTATTCGACCAGGGCATTGCCGCCGGCCCGCAAGCCGCCCTGCAGCAGGCGCTGCAAGACGCTGTTCTGTTCAACATCACCGGCTCCAAGGCCCGCAGCGCTCAAGGCCTGAGCATTTTCTTCCCTCTGGGCCAGCGCACCGCACAGCAGCGCGTCGTATATGACACATTCCGCATGCCCGCCGGGTACATAGGTTTGCTGGACCGCCATACGCAACAAGCGCAGCAAATGCCTTCGGTTATTTATGTAGCGCCGCTCCAAGCCGATGGCGAACTCATCGCAGGCGAAGTCGCCTCTCGGTATGGTGTGCAGCTGGCCGATCTGATGCAGGTGCAGTCCGTAAATGCCAACGTGGTCAAAGTCACGGGAACCACGCCCCTTGCAGTCTCCGGCGAGGGCAAGCTCGGCAAGGGCTACGGCACGGTCTATTTCAGTACGGATGCATGGTTGCAGCTCGACGGCCAGCCCCTGCTGCTCTACACCCTGAGCGTGCAAACGGCCGAAGACGGCGACCTTGAATCAGCGATGCTCGGCGCACCCGTGCGCCTGCAAAGCCGCACGGGCAACAGCGCTGCGCGCATCGTACTGCTGCTGATCCAATGTGAGCCCGACCCGGACACGGAAGAGCCGAAGTGCACCATCATTGGCGCGCGCGATATCGACCTGGACGACCCCGACAAACAGCCCGATCGCGTGGACCACCACCTCTACGCAGGTGACACGGTGGAGCCGCTCCACCTCCTCTACGACGTGCAGACCCAGGAACCCGTGCAGGAGCCCGGCGGCGGCCTGGCCATCACCTTCGGCAGGCCCATCACCCTGGCACCGGACAGTGCCCTGCGCCCCGAGCCCCTGGCCGCTGGCACGCACACGCTGATCCTGAGCGTGACCGACCTGGCCGACGGGGTGGGCTTCTCGCAGCCACTGAGCGTCACCATGTCGTAAATCAAAAAACGACATTGCGCTGTTCCTACGGCGATATGAAGAGCATCCGAACAGCATCGCGTTTCAGGGCGCAAAAATTGCGGACTGGAACGTGCAGAAGCGGGAGCGCTGACGAACTGGACAGTGTTCGTGGCCAACCCGCAGCGGGAACGACAGATTCTCCTGGGAAGACCGCATCGATGAAATTCGGGAAAAACTCAGATCGGATGAACACGCGCTCGACGTCTTCGATACGCGTCTGGCCCAGCTCGGCTGGCGCGAAGGACTTCGGCAGACTGGCGCTCTTCTCAGATTCAACTTTCGCGATGTCTACGTGTTTGAGGTAGCCGGGACATTTTCGCGACTCCCGGATGACTACGTACCACCTCTGGGCGTTACGAGCATCAAGTACAGCATCAACCTTTGCAACCTACCATCTCTCGATGTCACGGATGTTCGGCACATTCTCAATATATGACTGACGCGCACCCCCACACACGCTGAGATGTTCAGTGAATGTGTTGCATCGACCGGTTTGATCGTAAAAATTAACCCTGTAAAAATTCCTCTCGTGAGGCTTAACTTTTCCTATTCTGTAAAAACTTGCGCCTCAGTCAAATTGGGTAGAGAGCAAAAAATAAAAGCTGTAAAACTGCCATAGCAGACTGGATGTTGACATTCCTCCCCGGCCCGCACGCCCATCAAGGTCGACATCAAGCCGCATTCCATGGAGCAATTTGGAGTTGGAGTTGACCCGGTTCCGTGGACACATCATTCTTTGTGTTCAAGAAGTCGCAAATGTCCAAAGTACGACCGCCGTACCCGGCGCAATTTCGCCAGCAAATGGTCGAGCACGTGCGATGAGTTCGCCTTCCAGACTGGCGAAGAAGCTCTCGGCCATCGCATCGCTGCTCGACAGGTCAACTGTCGTATCCAACTCCCAGGTCAGCCCATAAAAACCTTCACGATTGAAGGTGTTGCGACGACCGGTTGAATCCGCCCTGACTGCCCTGGTCCGAATGGTGGATGACGCCCTTGGGTTTGCGCTGCTCAAGCGCCATGTTCAAGGCCGCCAGCACCAGGTCGGCGGTCATGCGCTCACCCATGGCCCAGCCCACCACACAGCGGCTCCAGACATCGATGACCACAGCCAGATAGAGGAAACCCATCCAGGTCGGCACATAGGTCATGTCGGCCACCCACAGCTGGTTCGGGCCAGTGGCGTGGAAGCGGCGATTGACCAGGTCATTGGCCGGGGTCTAACGTTTGTCGCGACGGGTGGTGACAGTGAAGCCTCTGCGCTTGCTGATGCCGTGGATAACTTCACCACCAACGCCTGGCCTGCGCGAAGATACAAAACAGGCCCGCAACCCAATTCGGGGTGGGGGGTCACTAAGCCTGTGACATCGTCGTTGCCGAACTCATGGCCAGCAATATCTTCAGCACTCCCGCAGGATGACCTTTGCAATCACGAAACCATGCAAGTCTGGCTGCCGGCTCGGGGGGCGTGAAATATGCGGGTAGCGTGCTTACCAACAATGCGTTACCGGTGCCCGCATGGACCCCATGGGCTGAGCGGAAAGGTTCCCGGGTCTTAAACCCCCGTCATACGCCGATGCACGCTCTGCGGCTCGCGCTCGAACGCCTCCATCAGGAAGCGGTCCTGCGGCTTCTCGGATGCCGTCTTGGGGATTTGGGTCAGCACCTGGATGAAGCCAGGCACCATGCCGGCCTCCAGGTGCTCACGGCACACGTCGAAGAGCTGCTGCGCGTCGAAGGTCGCCGCATCCTTGGGTACTACCGCGGCGACGACTTCCTTTTCACCTGGCGCGAGCTGCGTGCTGGCGATGCCGTAGACGTACACATCATCGACCACGCCAGATTCGGCGATCGCCTTCTCGATGAAGGCGGTGGCGATGAACTCGCCGTTGCGCCGGATGCCGCTGCCCTGGCGGTAGTCGAAATACAGCCAGCCATCCTGGTCTGCGTGCACCACGTCGCCCATGTGCAGCCAGCCGCCAGCGCACTTGCGCTGCGAGGCCTCGGAGTTGCCGAAATATTCCACGACAAAGGGCGCGCCGCTGGCGTGGCGCATCAGCAGCTCGCCTTGCTGGCCGGGGGGCACGTCGTTGCCGGCCTCGTTCACGATGCGGTGTTGCAGCAGAGACGGGGGCTTGCCGATGCTGCCCACAGGACCCTGGCCAAAGTGGTTGAAGCTCATCCCGCCTTCGGCCGCGCCGTAGAACTCCACGATCTGTACACCAAAGCGCTGGGAAAACTCGCGCCAGATGGCCGCAGGCATACCGGACGAGACGACAAAGCGCACGGGATTGTCGGCATCGTTGGCCTTGGGCGGTTCTGCGTAGACCGCCGTCGTCATGCCCCCCAGCAGCGTGAAGCTGGTGGCGCCGTATTGGCGCGTGATGTCCCACAGGCGCGATTTGGTGAAGCGCCGCGACAGCACACAGCGCAGGCGGCAGGCCAGGGCCGACCCCAGGGTGACGAGCTGGGCGTTGGCGTGCGTAAGCGACAGGCCCGAATAGAGCACGTCGTCCGCGCGGTAACCGAAAAGGCTCTGGGCAAGCTGCACGGTTTGGCAATAGCGTCGGTGCGTCATCACGATGCCCTTGGGGTCGCCTGTGGTGCCGGAAGTGAATATCAGCTCCAGCGCCGCGTCCGGGTCGGTGGTGAGAATGGGCAGGTCGGGCACATGCACTGGTGCCATCGCCTGCCAGTCAGCTACGCCGTCCCAGGCGGAAAGCGGCCGTTCGCCCTCGTCGGTGGCAAAGGCCATGGCCCAGCGCACGGCGGGCAGGCGCGCGTGCAGCGGTTGCAGGTGGGGCAAGGCGTAGTCGGCAGCAAAGACAGCGCTGCACTGGCTGTTGGTCAGCATGAAGTGCAGCTTGTCGCCCTTGGTGCGCGGATCGATGGGCACTACCGTGGCGCCCACGATTCCCGCCGCCACCATGGCCTCGACGAACTCGGCATGGTTGGCCATCAGCAGAGCCACGCGCTCACCGGGGACGATGCCCAGGTCCAGCATGGCCTGTGCCATGCGCCGGCCGTTGTCCCAGAGCTGGCGGTAGCTGCGCACATCGTCGGGGCGCACGTCACCGCCTTCGATGGTCAGCACGTTGAATTCCGGTAGCTCGGCCGCGCGGTTGGCGACCATGCCAGCGAAGACGTTGTCGGGGTAAAGGCTCATGCCATGGCCTCCTGTTCAACGGCCCAGCAGCGTGAGGCAGGCCACGGCCTCTTCGATGCCGGCCAGCCCGCCGCCGTTTTCCGCCAGCGCGATGCGCACGCCCGGTGCTTGGCGTGCCCCAGCTTCGCCGCGCAGTTGCGTCACCAGCTCAAACACCTGGCCCAGCCCGGTTGCACCAATCGGGTGGCCCTTGCTTTCGAGCCCCCCGGATGGGTTGATGGGGATCCGTCCGCCGAGGCTCGTTTCGCCGCGCTCTGCCGCCGGGCCGCCGTGCCCCATGGGCACCAGGCCCAGCAGCTCGGACTGAAGGACTTCGCCAATCGCCGTAGCGTCATGCACCTCGGCCACGCCCACGTCCTTGGGCGATACGCCGGCCTGCTCGTACAGGCGCTGCACGCCTTTGCGCACGAGATGGTTTTCCAGATCGCTCGCGGCCCGCTCGCTGCCGGTTTGCAGCACGCAGGCCAGCACGCGCACGGCACGGCGTGCATCGCCTTGCAGGCGCTTGAGGCCTGCGGCGTTGCAGACAATGGCCGCCGCCGCACCATCACTCACCGGCGAGCACATGGGCAATGTGAGCGGGTAGCTGATGGGCGGCGCAGCCAGCACCTGTGTCACGCTCATCGCGTCGCGGTACTGTGCCAGCGGGTTGTGCGCCGAGTGCCCATGGTTCTTGGCAGCCACCGCCGCGAACTGCTGCTGCGTGGTGCCGAATTCGCGCATGTGCATGCGGCCCATGGCGGCGTAAATGTCCATGAACAGGCTGTAGGGGCGAGGCGACTGGCTGCCCGGTGGGGGCGTGATGCCTGCACCCATGGCCAGCAGGCGCTCTTTGCCGGCTTCGGTGTCATGCACGTCCCAGGCGCCGTCGAAGGCCGCGAACATGCGGGCCTTGTCGTCGATGCACATCTTCTCCGCGCCCACGGCGAGCACGATGTCGGACGCGCCGCTGCGCACGTGCTGCACGGCCAGGTGCAGCGCCGTGCTGGCACTGGCGCAAGCGTTCTCCACATTGACGACGGGAATGCCCTGCACCCCCATGGCGCGCAGCGCGAGCTGCCCGCGCACCATGTGCTGGCCCTCCATGTGGCCCTGCGTGGCGTTGGAAAAATAGGCGGCCTGCAGTTGCCCGGCGTCACAGCCGGCATCCTGCAGCGCTGCAGTGACGGCCTGGCGTGTGAGGTCTTTGACGCTCCATTGCGGGTGTCGGCCGAACAGCGTCATGCCGACGCCAGCGATGTAGATTGCTTCCACGGGGTGCTCCCAGGTCAATAGAAATGATCAGCCCTGCCATGTCCGGCGTTCCGTGCAGCCGGAGGAGGGCGCAGTCTTCACTTCAGCGCGTACCACGCGACGCCATTTCCATCCACGGTGCAATCCACGGCACGTTCTGCGATGAGGTAGTTCATGCAAGCCACGGCTTCCCCCGTGGCGAGACTCAGTTGCTGTTCATCCTTCTCGCCGATGGAGCGGTGAAACAGGGCGGGGAATACGTCCACGATCCGCTGCGGTCCACCCTGCAACTGCTGGCGCAGCCGCACCAGCGCCTGGGTCTGGTTGGCCTTGAGCGCGTGCAGGCGTTCGTGCAGTCCGTAAAAGGGTTCGTTGTGGGAGGGCAGCACCAGCACATCGGCGGGCACCATCTGCAGCAGCTTTTCCAGCGATTCGTACCACTCCTTGAGCGGGTTGGCCTGGGGTTCGCTGGCGAACACCGAAACGTTGGACGAAATCCGCGGCAGCACCTGATCGCCCGCGATCAGCAGCTTCAGGTCCGGGCAGTAAAGGCTGATATGTTCCGGCGAGTGGCCACTGGTGGTGACCGCCTGCCAGGTATGCGTGCCCAATGAAATCTGTTCTCCATCTTGCAGGCGTCGGAAGCTCTCTGGCAGTGCGTGGATGTGCTTGCCAAAACTGCCGAAGCGGCTGCGATAGCTTTCGATAGCAGCCTCGGACCAGCCGGCGCGCCGACAGAACAGCACGCCGTCGGGCGGTGCCTCACGGCTCGTGTCGGCGTGCATGACGCGGCAGGTGAGGTATTCAAGGCGGCTCATGTAGAGCGGTACACCGGCGCGGCGCGTGAACCAACCCGCGAGGCCGATGTGGTCGGGGTGCATGTGCGTGGCGTACACACCCTGCAGCGGGCGCGCCAGCGGCCCCTGGGCCATGAGTGCCAGCCATGCTGCCACGGTGCCGGGGTCGTTCAGACCGGTGTCCACCAGCACCCAGCCATCGTGCGTTTCGATGGCCCAGACGTTGATGTGGTCCAGCCGGAATGGCATGGACAGCCGGATCCAGTGCACGCCAGGGGCGATTTCCGCCGCATGACCTGGAGCAGGTGGCTCGAAAGGGTACTGTAGTGCGGTGGTTTCGGGCTTCGACATACGAAAAAAGCTGGTGTGAAGGTTCAAATGCCCGTGAGTCCACCCGTGCACAGCACGGTCTGGCCACTCACGTAGTCGGACTCGGGAATGCAGAACAGGTAGGCCGCACCGGCAGCCTCCTGCGGCGTACCAGCCCTGCCCAGCGGGATGCTGCGCTCCATCATGGCCATCAGATCCGGGTTCACGCCCACCTTGATCTCGCGCCCCTCGACCTCGATGGTGGCGTTCCCGTCCGAGGTGGCCTCGGTCGCGCGGGTCTTGATGAGGCCATAGGCCACGCAATTGACCGTCGTATTCAAGCGGCCCCATTCCTTGGCCAGTGTCATGGTCAAGCCCATGATGCCGGCCTTGGCGGCGGAGTAGTTGGCCTGGCCGGCATTGCCGAAGACGCCTGAAACCGAGGAAATATTGACCACCTTGCGCACTACGCGGCGGCCTGCCGCTGAATCGGCATGGCTCAGCGCTCGAATCACCGGCTGAGCCGCCCGCAGAATGCGGAACGGCGCGGTCAGGTGTACGTCGATCATCGCCTCCCACTGTTCGTCGCTCATCTTCTGGATGACGTTGTCCCAGGTGTAGCCAGCGTTGTTGATGAGGATGTCCAGCCCGTCGAACGTCTCGGTGGCGGTGCTGATGAGCCGATCGGCGAAACCGGCATCAGTCACATTGCCGCAGCAGGCCACTGCCTCGCCCCCCAGCGCGAGAATTTCCTGGCGCACGGCTTCGGCGGGCGCATCGTCAAGGTCGTTGAGGACAAGCCTGGCACCTTCGCTCGCAAGCTTGATGGCCATCGCACGGCCGATGCCCCGCCCTGAGCCGGTGACCACAGCCACCTTGCCACGCAACTTTTCCGTCATCGTGTGCTCTCGTGTTTACTGGGGGGGCGCCGCTTCGGCATCGTAGGCGTCGGCGCTGCCTTGCTGGCGCAGGATGGCGCGCTGGATCTTGCCAGTCGCCGTTTTTGGCAGGCTATCCATTTGGCGCAGGTAGCGTGGCTTGGCAAAGCGCGGCAGTTGCGCGCTGGCCTGGCGGACGATGTCCGCCATGTCCAGCGTCGCACCTTCGCTGGGCACCAGGGCCAGCATCACCTCATCTTCGCCGCCCGCACCCTGCGCCGGTACGGCATAGGCCGCCACTTCGTGGATGCCGGGCAACTGTCCGACCACAGCTTCAACTTCAGTGGCCGAGATGTTTTCGCCCCGGCGACGGATGCAGTCCTTGATGCGGTCCACGAAGGTGATGAGTCCTTGCGCGTCCCGTATGCCCGCGTCCCCGGTATGGAACCAGAGGTTGCGCCATGCTTCGACCGTCTTTTCCGGAACGTTCAGGTAGCCTGCCATGAAGCCGAAAGGCACCTTGGGCCGCACCAGGATTTCGCCGGTCTGCCCGGCTGGCACAGGCGCATCGGTGTCGGGGTCGGCAATGCAGATTTCGTAACGGTCCTCGTGCGCCCAGCCTGCGGCATTCGGTGCGGAATGCCCAAGCCGGCCCCAGATGGGAATGCCAACCTCGGTCATGCCAAATCCGGACAGGACGTCTTTCACACCAAAGCGTTCGCGGAACACGGCTTCGTGCTGGGCGGGGTTGGGGCCGCTCATGCAGGCGCGCAGGTTGTGGTTCCGGTCCTGCGCCGTGGGCGGCTGGTTGATGACGAACATGGCCGTTGTGCCCAGGTGGTGGGTCAGCGTGGCGCCGGTTGCACGGATGTCGGCGAGCCAGGTGCTGGCGCTGAAGCGCTGCTTCAGGAAAGCCGGGATGCGCGCCAGCACCGTGGTTCCCAGTTGCATGAACAGGCCATTGGCGTGGAACAGGGGAAGGCAGATGTAGTACTTGTCGTGCGCAGCGACCTCCATGCTGCGCATGGCACCCAGGCCGAACATGGCGCAGTGGCAGTGCGGCATCAGCACGCCTTTGCTTGGCCCGGTGGTTCCGGACGTGTACATGATGCAAAAGATGTCCTGTGGCTGCGGCGCAGGGCCCTTCCAGGGGGGGCTGGCCTCGTTGTCCAACCAGGCCACGTGGCGCCAGCGGCCGGGCACGGTGGCATGACCCTCGCCCAATACGATCAGGGTCTTGAGATGGGGCAGTTCATCAGCCTGGCTGACAATATGTTCGACCAGTGCTGCGTCCACCACGATGGTTGCCAGTTGGCAATCGTTCAACTGGTGACGCAGGAACGAAGAGCGCAGCTCGGTGTTGAGCATCACTGCAGTAGAGCGCAGGTAACCAATGCCGAACACGGTGGTCGCCATGGCGCAACTGTTGGACATGAAAACGCCCACACGTTCTTCAGGCTGTACACCCAACTGGTGCAGGAAGCCGGCAAAACGCTGACTGTCCGTGAAGGCATGTCCCACGGTGAGGGCGCTGCCCTGGCTGTCGTGCAGCCAGGGCGTGTCGGGTTGGCTGGCGGCCCATTCGCTCAATGCATCGGTGAGCGTGCAGGCGTGGGGTTCATGGATGCGGCTGTACATGGTCCAGATCCTCAGTGGCATGAAATGTCAACGCACAGCATGATCAAACGTCCAATTGCTGGAGCCAGGGGAGATGGGCCATTGCCTCCGCAGGCTCTGGCTCCAGCTCCGACCCCATGAGGCCATTCCAGCGGTTGAACCAGCCGGCCATGGCCACGCAGGACACGATCTCCACGATTTCCTCTTCAGAGAAGACCTGCTTGGCCTGCTCCATAGCCCGTGCCGGTTCGCGCACCGGCAGGCGCCCCCCGGCGGTGGCGATGGCCAGCGCCTTTCGTTCCTGTTCCGTGTACCGGGGATCGTTCTGGTACGACGGCAACGCGGCCAGCTTGTCCCAGTCAACGCCCAGGTGGTTGGCAGCATGTACGAGGTGCGTTGTCGTATAGCGGCAGCGCGCACCACGTGCGGCTTCCGCCGCGATCAGAAAGCGCAGGGATTGCGGTAGCAGGCCATCGCCACGCAGTGTCACGCCCAGCAGCTTGAGCAGCGCTGGCACCACACCAGGCTTGCGTGCCATGGTCAGCAGCGCGTTGGGACGGTAACCGACGAAATTCACCAGATCCTCGAGTACCGGATCTTGGGAGCGGGGGTCGCTTTCATGCAGCGGTGCGATGCGTGCGCAGGTGTTGGCGTTCATGGAAGTGTCTGTGTTGGGCATGCGTTGAGCATGTCGGGTCATGTTGCGGAACCTGTCGTGATGAGGCCTTCGACATGGGCGCGCTGGGCATTGAGCTCCTGCGCCGTGCCAGACCAGGCGACCTGGCCGTGGTCCAGCACGTACTGGCGGTGGGCCAGCTTCATGGGAACCTTAAGGTTCTGCTCCACCAGGACGATGCCGGTGCCCTGGCTATGGACTTCGCTGAACACCCGAACCAGTTGGTCCACGATGACGGGCGCCAAGCCTTCGGTGGGTTCGTCAAGCAGGAGGATGCGGGGATTGCTCAGCAAGGCGCGTCCGATGGAAAGCATCTGCTGCTCCCCGCCGGAAAGATGGTCGCCACCGAAGTTCAACCGCTCTGCCAGGCGCGGAAAGACCTCCAGCACCCGCTCAATGGTCCAGTGCCCCGGCTGGTGTGCCAGAGTGCCAATCTTCAGGTTTTCCAGTACCGTCAAGTTAGGGAAGATCCGGCGTGTGTCGGGTACCAGCGCCACGCCGAGCTTGGCAATGGCTTCCACGCCGAATCCTGAAATGTCTTGCTCACCCAGCAGACGTCGACCAGCGACCAGAGGCATCAAGCCCATCAGGGCTTTGAGCAGAGTGGTCTTGCCCGCGCCGTTGCGTCCGACGATGGCGACGATTTCATGGGCATCGATACGTACGGAAATTTCTTCCAGCGCCAGGGCTTGTCCATACTTGACGCTAGCTTTTTCGAGTTCGATCACAGGGCGTCCTCCCCAAGGTAAATCGAGCGCACCGATTCGTTTTTGCGAATGTCCTCGGGAGACCCACAGGCGATGACAGAACCGTTGCTCATGACCACGATTTCGTGGGAAAGAGACATCACCGCATCCATGTTGTGCTCGATCAGGAGCACCGTCCGCCCCACCGCGACCTTCTGGATCAATTCCAGTGCTGCCTGAATTTCATGGTGGCCAATGCCGGCCAGTGGCTCGTCCAACAGCAGAATCTTGGGGTCGGGCAGCAAGGTCACGCCCAGCTCCAACGAGCGTTGCAAGCCATAGGGCAGCGTGCCCGCGATGTCGTCGCGGTGGGCGGCAAGCCCTGTCAGCTCCAGGATGGCATCGAGTTGCTCTTGGAACTGCTTGTCGAAGCTGCTGCTTGCCCAGAAAGGCTGGAATCCCGGTCGGCGGGACTGGGCCGCGATCAGCAGATTCTCAGCAACCGTCATCTCTCCGAAGATCTTGATGATCTGGAAGCTGCGCCCAATGCCCATGCGGGCCCGTTCGTAAGCGGGACGCTGGCTGATTTCCTGGCCGCGGCAGAACACCTTGCCGTCATGGCGCATTTGCCGCCCGGCCAGGACATTGAGCAGCGTCGTCTTGCCCGCGCCGTTGGGCCCGATCAGGCCGTAAATGCGTCCTTCTTGAAAATCATGGCTGACGTCGTTGACGGCCCTCAGGGCGCCATAACTCACGGTCACACCCTCGCATTTGAGTGCTACCTGGCTCATCGTGCACCTCCCCGGCGATTTTTCTGGTAAGTCGCGAAACCCTTCTCCAGTTCACCGATGATGCCGCGCGGGAAGAAGATGGTCGCGAGGATGAACACTGTGCCCAGAACGCCATACCAGTACTCGGTCCAACTGCTCAGCCATTCCTTCAGGAACTCGAAGACCAGCACGCCGACGGTTGCGCCCCAGAGCGTGCCGGAGCCGCCCAGCAGTGTCATGATGATGACGTCCCCAGATGTTGTCCAATGCAGCATCTGGGGGTTCATGTACATCAGCAGCGAAGCCAGCAAGGCACCCGCCAGGCCGCTCAGGGCTCCAGAAATCACGAAGGTGATTTGCTTGTAGCGGTTGACGTTGAAGCCCAACTGATCGGCACGGGTTTCATTGTCCCGGATTGCTGCGATCACGCGTCCGAACGGCGAGCTGCGCAGGGATATCACCGCCAGCATGACCAAGGCATATAGGCCCAGAACAAACCAGTAGTAGTTCACAGGATCGAAGAAGTCGATGCCCAGAAAATTGGGGCGTTCGACGCCGGAGATGCCATCCGAACCGCCCGTGAAGCTTCGCAGCTTGCTGTCGGCCAGGATGAAGATCAACTGCGATAGCGCCAAGGTGACCAGGGCGAAGAAGATGCCGGAGACCCGCAGGGCGAAAAAGCTGAAAAGCAGAGCAAAAGCCGCACCCACGGCAATAGCAAGGACTGCTCCGCCATAGAACGGCAGACCGTATTTCTGGGTTGCCAGGGCCACCGCGTAGCCGCCCACTCCCAGGAAGGTGGCATGCCCGAAGGACACCATGCCCAGCGAGCCGAAGACGAAATCGAATCCGATGGCGAAGATTGCCCAAATGGCCGCCAATGTGAGCAACTGGATCATGGCCTCCCCTGGACTGAGGAAGGGCAGCACGATGCTCGCCGCAGCCAGCAGCAAGCCAAAGTAAATATCAAATTTGGTGAGCTTCATGCCGTCCTCGCCGTCCGGTGGAACAGGCCCTGCGGGCGCGTCAAAAGGGTGCCAATCAGCAGCACGAAAGTCATGATGTCCACCCAGCCTGGCATATACACATAGCCGATGGCGCGGACCATGCCGATCAGCATTGATGCAGCGATCGCCCCACGGATATTCCCGAGGCCACCCAGAATGACAACGATGAAGCAGTCGATGATGGTGTTGGTCGCCATGCCCAGCTCGATCGGGAACAACGGCGCTGCAATGGAACCGGCAAGGCCGGACAGTCCACAGCCGATGGCGAAGACCGCCATGCGGATGGTGCCCACCGGCAGTCCCAGGATGCGCACCATTTCTGCGTCGCTGCTTGCGGCCCGCACAAGCATGCCGAAAGTGCTTTTCTCCAGCACGAGGTAGAGCCCCACCGAAATGAGGGCGCCGAATCCGATCACGAAAAGCCGGTACATAGGGATTGTGCTGCCCAGCATGTCCACCGTGCCACTCCACAGTTGCGGAATCGGTACCTCCTGGTAGCCCGGTCCCCAGAAGAAGCGCACCAGGTCGCTCAGCACCAGGATCAGCCCGAAGGTCAGGATCAATTGGTAGAAATGGGGGCGTTCATAGAGTGGGCGCAGCGTGAGTTTTTCAACCACCGCCCCCACCAGTGCGGTGAAGAGTGTGGCAACCAGCGCCCCCATGAGAAAAGAGCCTGTGCGCCTTCCTGTCTCATACGAGATATAGGCGCCGAGCATGTAAATGGCGCCGTGGGCGAAATTGATCACGCCCAGCATGCCAAAGATGAGCGTCAGGCCCGCTGCCAGTAGGAACAGCAGCATACCCAAGCTCAAGCCAATCACAATAGTTGACATATCGATTCACCGGGTAGGAGTAACCAGGTTGCACGCAGGCTCCCAGCGGAGCCTGCGCGCGGTGCGGTCCTCAGTTTTTGCAGGGTGCGAAAAGCTTCTCTTCGGGGAAGACCTTGGTGACCTTCATCGTCAAAGCCGGGGCTGGCGGGGTGCCATGCACCACCTCACTCCAGAATCCAGGCTGTGCCGCTTGATGGTCGCAGGCACGCATGGTTTTCTTACCTTCAACGGAGTTTTCGCGAACGCTGGTCGCAAATGCGTCCACCCACTTTTCCTTGTCCCAGGAGCCGGTCTTTTCCACCGTGTCGAGCCACCATGCCATGCCGTCGTAGGCCTCTCCTGCCGTCATGCTGGGGAACATGCCGAACTTCTTCCGATAGGCCTCAACGAACTTCTGGTTCGCCGCGTTGTCGACGGTGTAGTGGTAGCGCTGGCCGGAGTTGACACCCACTGCAGCCGGCCCAACGGCCGCCACCATCGTGTCATCGGCAGCCACGGGACCGAAAAGCAGTTTGGTTTTGCCCAGATTGACTTGGCCGGCTTGCTTGAGGAAGGTGACCACGTCGGAGCCGGTCATCATTAGCAACACGCCGTCAGCGTTCGACTTGGCTACCTTGTCAACGATCGACGAGTAGTCGCGGTTGCCAAATGGGGGGAAGTCTTCGCCCACGACCTCTATGCCGTTGGGTTCGAGTTGGGATTTGATCCAAACGTAGCCGTCACGGGTGGCCTGGTAGTCGGCGGTGACCGCGTAGATTCGTTTGAGTTTCTTTTCCTGCATGTACACCAGTGCCATGCGGTTTTCCATGTCCAGGTTGTTGGAGGTGCGGAACGTGTAGCGGGAGCCGCCGGGCACGGTGATCTTGTCGTCTGCCGAAATGGTGACAAGATGGGGGATCTTGCGCTGTTTGGTCACGTTCATGACTGCCAGCGTCGATGAGGAGCTCAGCGCTCCAAAAATCATGTGAGAGCCTTCGGAGATCAGCTTGGTGGCTTTCTGGACGGCTGGTTGAGGCTTGGTCTCATCGTCCTCCCAGGTGATTTCGATCGGAACGCCCAGCACCTTGCCGCCGCGTTCCTCCACGGCGATCTGCACCCCCCGCCGCATGTCCTCGCCCAACAAGCCATATGGTCCGGAGAGGGACAGCACACCGCCGATCTTGAATTTCTCCGGCTTGGACTGTGCGTACCCCGTGGACGCCATTCCGATGGTGGCCGCTGCTGCGACCACCATGCTTTTCCTGAACCATTGCGCAAAATTTCCCATGATTTGTCTCCTGTGGTTGATCTAAAAAATTTCCTGATTAGCCGATACGGGCAGAAATTCCGCCGTCGACCATGATTTCGGCGGAAGTAACGTATTTGGATTCGTCACTCGCCAGCCATAGGGCTGTGTATGCCACGTCCCATGCTTCTCCCATATGGCCCATGGGGCACTGTTTGTCCCGCTTTTCCAGCGTTTCTTCCAGCGATGCTTCTTGGTATCCGTCTGCCAGTTTCAGCAACGGTTGCCGAACCATCGGCGTATTCATCAGGCCCGGCATCAGCACGTTCGAGCGGATGCCCTGTTGGGCATATTGCAAGGCGACGCTGCGTGAAAAGCCGAGCACCGCAGCTTTCGAGGCGCTGTAGGAGACATAGGCCACACCGCTGTCACGCGCGCCGGCCACCGAACCGATGTTGACGATGCTCCCCTTGCCTTTCCTGAGCATGGAGGGAATGGCATGTTTGCAGGTGAGGAACATGGAAGTCAGATTGACGTCGAAAACCATGCGCCAGTCCTCCAGGCTCTGTTCGACGACCCCGCCCATTCGGGCGGTGCCGACGTTGTTCACCAGAATGTCGATGTCGCCAAAGGTAGCGATGCAGTCCTGGATCAACGACTCCACCGCGCCAGGATCGGTCACATCGCATTGGGCGACGCTCATGGTTCCGCCCTCCTGGCGCACGATCGCTTCGGTTTCTCGCGCGGCATCCAGATGAATGTCGCAGCCATAAACCTTGGCGCCCTCGCGGGCGAACAGCACGGCCATGGCCTTGCCATTGCCCCAACCGGGGCCCGACGATCCGCAACCGGTCACCAGGGCTACCTTGCCTTCCAAGCGTTTCGCCATGCCGTACTCCTTACTGTGCTTGGCCATAGAGGGTCACGACGGTGGCACCGCCCAGTCCGGCGTTGTGTTGCAGGGCAAACCGCGCGCCTTCCACTTGGCGCTCTTCGGCGCTGCCGCGGATCTGGTGAACCAGCTCATAGCATTGCGCTAGGCCGGTCGCGCCAAGCGGATGGCCTTTCGACAGCAACCCACCCGAGGGGTTGACGACGACGGCGCCGCCGTAGGTATTGCTGTCGGACTCGACGAAGGCCTGGCCTTCGCCGATGCCGCAAAAGCCCAGGCCCTCGTAGCTGAGCAGCTCGTTCTGTGCGAAGCAGTCGTGCAGCTCGCACACGTCGATGTCCTGCGGCCCAATGCCCGATGCCTCATAGACCTGGCGGGCGGCCTCGCGCGTCATGTCAAAGCCCACGATGGAAATGCCTGACTTGTCGCTGAACGCGCCGGGGCGGTCAGACACCAGCGACTGGGCCAGCACTTGCACACGGGGGTCCAGCCCCATCTTTTGGGCAAACTTCTTGCTCACGAAGACCGCCGCAGCGGCACCGCAGGTCGGTGGGCAAGCCATGAGACGGGTCATGGTGCCGGGCACCAGAGCGGCGCTGGCCAGCACCTCTTCCACTGTTACCTCCCTGCGGAACAGTGCCAGCGGGTTGCGCGCGGCGTGGCGGCTCGCCTTGGCGCGGATACGGGCAAAGGTTTCCAGGGAGGTGCCGTACCGGTCCATGTGCTCGCGGCCCGCTGCAGCGAAGTAGCGAATCGCCATGGGCAGCTCGGGATGACCAAACACCTCATCCATGACCCCGTTGAAGCGGTCGAGCGGGTCGGGCCGGTCATCCCAGTGCGCCTTCAGGGCGCCCGAGGGCATCTGCTCGAAGCCCACTGCCAGTGCGCAGTCGGCCGACCCGTTGGCAACTGCTTTCCGCGCAAGGTACAAGGCGGTTGAGCCGGAGGAGCAATTGTTGTTGACGTTGATCACCGGCACGCCGGTCATGCCGACCTCATAGACCGCGCGCTGGCCGCTGGCCGAGTCGCCATATACATAGCCTGCATAGACGTCCTGAATATCGGAGTACGCCAGTCCTGCGTCCTGTAGCGCCTGGCGGATCGCCAGCGCGGCCATTTCCGGGTACGGCAGGTTGTCGCCAGGTTTCTTGAAAGGGGTCATGCCGACACCGGCGACGAGAACGGGTTCTTGCATTGCGATACCTCCAGGTTGAATTGCCAAACGTGCGTTGAATCGAAGCTTGCTGCGGTCAGGAGACCATCCGCTCCTGCGCGCTCCAGTACTTCTTGCGTACTTCTTTCTTCAGGACCTTGCCCACCGCGCTGCGCGGCAGTTGAGCGACGATCTCGACCTCCTTGGGCGCCTTCACGCTGCCCAAGCGGTCCTTGATGAACTGGATGAGCGCCTGCGGCTCCACGGACTGGTCTGGGCGCAGCTCGATGACAGCTCTGACGGCCTCGCCCCATTTTTCATCGGGCACGCCGATGACGGCGCAGTCCTTCACGGCAGGATGGGCCATCACTGCGGCTTCGACCTCGGACGAGAAGACGTTGAAGCCGCCGGTGACGATCATGTCCTTTTTACGGTCAACGATGAACAGGAAACCCTGCTCGTCGAAGTAACCCACGTCACCGGTGCAATGCCAGCCGTTGCGCTGCACTTCGGCGGTGCCCTCGGGGTTTTTGTAGTAGCCCGCAGTCACGATATCGCCCTGCGCGACGATTTCGCCCACAGCCCCGGGCTGGGTGAGCAAGTGGCCGTCGTCATCCATGATGGCCACCCGCGTGAAGGGAAAGCGGCGCCCCGCGCTCAGTAGGCGCTCGCGGGGTGCCACCTGTCCGTCTATGAAATGGTCCTCGACGCGCAGCACGGAGATGGCGCCAGGCACTTCCGCCTGACCATAGATCTGCAACATGACAGGCCCGAAAACCGCGATGGCCTCGGCCAGCTTGTCGGGTGACATAGGTGCGGCGCCGTACATGAAGTAGCGCAGCGCAGAAAAGTCGAAATCGCGAACGTTGGGCTGGGCCAACAGCGTATAGATGACCGTAGGAGGAAGGAACATCATGTTGACCCGCTCCTGCTCGATCACCTTGAGCAGCTTCTGCGGATCAATCCCATCCATCAGGATGACGCAGCCACCACGCGCCATGAAGGGCAGCGACACCAGCCCTGCGGTATGGGTGATGGGCGCGGCTGCCAGCACGGTCATGCGGTCGGTGACATACATCGCCGACATATGGTTGGCCAAGGTAGCCGTCAGGTTGCGATGGCTGAGCATGACGCCCTTCGAACGCCCCGTTGTGCCACCGGTACCCATGATCATGGCCAGTCCCTGTGGTTGCAGCGGCGCTGCAAACATCTCGGGCGACTGGCCCTGGATCAGTTGGGCAACCGACAGGTCCTGCTCATCAGCCTCGTCCAGGGCGATGTAATGGCGAATGCGGGGAACCTTGCCGCGGATCTCGGCGACTTGGCCGGCATAGCGGGCCTGGTAGAACAAGACGTCGCAGTCCATGTCCTGCAGGAACTCGATGTTACTCTCCACACTGTTGCGCGCATTGACGGGGAGCCAAACGCCCCCAGCGCGTACAACCCCGAGCAACGCCACGAATGCGGCTCCGGAGTTGCCGCTGAGCACCGCGCCGTGGAAGCCAGGCGCGAATCCCAACGCATCCAATCCTCGGGCGACCTGGCAGGTGAGCGCGCCCGCCTGAACATAGGCCATGGGCGGGGTGTCGCGCCCGTAGTCCAAAAAGCATGGGGCGTCCGGGTGGCTGGCGACGCCAGCATCGAAATAGTCGAGCAGATTCATTGCGTTGCTTCTTCGTTCAGGTCAAGTTCAGTGGTCTAGCCTTCGCTGACAATTCGCATGCCTTCAGCACCAACGGGCAAACAGAAATCGTGTGCAGAGCGGCAGGTTGAGCAGGCTGTTCATTTGGTACTAATTGATGTAAATTAGTACCATTAGACATCTGGATTGGTACCGGGTCAATTGTTTTGGTACCGAGTTTTATTGGGAGAAACCCGCATGAAAAAAAAGCTCGCAGACGAGGAGTTCTTCGATGCGTTGACCCATTTGTTCTTAACGGAGGGCATCAAAGGTCTGACGGTGGGTGAAATTGCCGCGCGCATGCATTGCTCGCGGAGGCGTCTCTATGACATTGCGCAGACGAAAGAAGATATCTTTTGCGCTGTCGTGCAACGCTTTTTCGACAACCTCCTGGAACAGGGAGAGGCATTGATCCATAGTGAAAAGGATTTGCCGACGGCACTCGCTGCTTACCTCAGCGTCGGCGTCCATGCGGCCAGCCGCATCGGTGTGCAGTTCCTGAAGGATGTCGAAGACTCTGCGGTTGCCCGAGGCATCTTCGACCACTACCAGCATGCCCGTACCTTGCGAATGTCCCAACTCATCGACGAAGGGGTGCGTCAGGATGTTTTCACCCCTTGCCATGGATTGGTCATGTCCGAGGTGATGCTGGGAGCAGCACTGAGGTTGCGCCGCCCGGCATTCCTTGCCCAGGCCAACCTGACCATCGAGGATGCCTTCCAGGAGTTCTACCGGGTATTGCTGGGTGGATTGCTGACCGATTCAGCTGCGCCTCACGCAGCCAGGAGTGGCAAGCGGGCTGGGCGGGCTGGCGTGCGGCGAGGCGCCGTAAAGCAGGATGCGGACGACGATGAAGTCGGCACCATGCTGATGGCTGCCTGGAATCGCGGATAGGCGCATGTTCGCCAGAGCCAATCCAATGACCGCACAGGGTTGAAAACTGCCGGCTGATGGGGGGGCGCAGCCAGCCTCTTGCAGTCATCACAGGATCTAGCTACTGCTCGAGCCACAAGAACCTTTCGCAAAAACTAAAGAAAAGAGCGCTCAAACTGAGCGCTCTTTTTTACATAGCAACAAGCCCAAACAGGGCTGCGGCTTGCTTCGTATTTCTAGGTTGTCTTCACCCCTCAAGTTCGAGTTTACGACTTTACTGTCACAAATGACCACCCCGCAAACCCGCATGAATGCTGGAGGCTTGTTTACGACTTTAATTGCGTGTTTACGACTTTAATTACCCGGAATAAGATGATCATAAAAATATACCCTGTAAAAATTCCTCTCCTGAGGCATGACTTTTCCTATCCTGTAAAAACATATGCCTCAGTCAAATTGGGTCGAGAGCAAAAATATAAGCTGTAAAACTGCCATAGCAGGCTGCTGAAATACTCCCGTGCGTCCGAACCTGCTCAGCGGCGGCAAGCGCATTTTTCGCAGCAGCTTTCCGTATGCTGGAAGTCAGCCCGAAAACCTGCGTGTTTTCAGCCGTACAGCACGGTTTTTTGCCCCTTTTGCCTTCACATCTGCCCCAGCAGACGGATTTGCCCCAGGCTGCGCAGTCGCGTGAGGTTGTAGCACGCCATCGTCAGCACAAACATCTGGTCCACCTTCTTGATCCCGCGCACCAGCACCTGACGCATGTGCCCCACCGTCTTGGCCCAGCCAAAGCCTTGTTCGATCAGCTTTCTCTTTTGCTGGGAGATGGCGTAGCCTTCGCTGCCCGCGATCCTGTCAGGCACCGCCGATTGACGCCCTGATTTGTTCTGCGCCACATGGGGCAGCACGTTCATCTCTTGCAGCGCGTCGATGAACTCCCTGGCGTCGTAACCCTTGTCTGCGCCCAGCGTGATCGTGATGGGGTCATCGCCGGGCAGTGCCTGTCGCGCATCGTTGATCATGGCCTTGGCCGCTTCGCGCTCTGCATATCCGTCGGCCTGTGTGACCACGGCGCTGACCACCAGCCCGTGGCGGTTGTCGGTGAGTGTGTGGCCCATGAAGCGCAACTCACTGGCCGTCTTGCCCTTGCGGTACAGCCTTGCATCCGCGTCCGTTGTGGACTCGTGGGTGTCGTTGCTGCGCTTTTGGTCTTTGAAGTTCCCCGCGTCGGTATCGTCGTCGCCCTGGCGGTCTTTGCGCACAAAACTCTTGTGGCCCGCCCAGGCCTGGATCAGGGTGCCATCCACGCTGAAGTGCTCGCCCGAGAGCAGTTCCTGCTCCTGGGCTTGTTGCACGATCTGATTGAAGAACTCGATGACCGCATCGTGCTCGATCAGGCGTTCGCGGTTCTTGCTGAAGACGGTGGGCACCCAAACGGCATCGTCCATGGCCAGGCCAATGAACCAGCGAAACAGAAGGTTGTACTGGGTCTGCTCCATGAGTTGGCGCTCCGAGCGCACGCTGTAGAGCACCTGGATGAGCATGGCGCGCAGCAGCTTCTCGGGGGCAATGCTGGGGCGCCCGCCTTTGATGTCAGCCGCATACATCTGAGCAAACAGCTCGTCCATGTTCTCCAGGGCCTTGTTGACCATGATGCGGATCACCCGCAGGGGGTGGTCGGCGGGCACGAAGTCATCGAGATGGCGCATCGTGAACAGGCTCTCGGTGAAGGTGTCGGCTCCGCGCATGGATGGCTCGTCTGTCTGGTCGGTTGGGTTGCCTCAATTGTCCTGGCAAGACGTCAACTGGGAAGTGACGGCGGGGAATATTTCAGCAGCCTGATAGCAGCCCACATGTTGACATTCCTCCCTGGCCAACGCGCTCATCAAGATTGGCATCAAGCCGCATTCCATGGGGCAATTTCAAGCGGGCAGCACTATGGTTGCTCCTTCGATACTGATGGCGATCGGCTTGATTCGCATGCTCATGCCCCGCATCATCAAACCCATCCTGCTCGGCCTGCTTATCGGTACCGCCCTGATGATTGCCACTTACGGCTCAGCAGCCATGGGCTCTGCCTCGGCAATCAATCTGCTGATGAAGATGACACTCCCATCATTCAATGTTGCAGTGATACTTGCGCAGCCTGTGGCACCAGATGACTTGGAGCGAGGAGCACAGCAACTCGACTTCTTGCTCATGGTGGCATGGCTGCAGATCAGCCTGATCTCAGCCGCGATAGTTGCAGCAGCACGCGCGGTGCTCGCACGTCCAAAATACCCCCCACACTCTTGCACCCCAGCCGAAGACCAAGGCAGTTTTCATATGTCCGCCCAAAGCAAGCGAGCAATTCGCTGAATCGCCCACTGCAGTTCATCGCCTCCATGTTCGTCATGCAGGCGGTGGTAGGGCGGGGAACTCCCTTCAATTCAAGATACCTTGCCCGGACGTGTGCATTGCATTCATCTGGCGTGCAGATCAGAATGGGCCATGGCCCTCGAAGACGATATCGCTACCCTCTCCGCACTTGTTCAGCGTATGGTTGATGAATCAGGAACACCAGTAGGTTTTGACGCGCGGGCTTGGCTTGACCAATGGCTGTTGGAATTGGCACCGACATTTGGTCATCGTCGTCCACTGGATGTTCTCAGCGGACCCGGCGGGCTGGATTTGGTGCGTAGCCACCTCCTGCGCGCGCAATCCGGGGCCTATTCCTGAGCGCAATTGTGGTGCTCTCCATTCATTGAATGCGTCACTGCCCACTAATTCATTGGGCCATCGCACACGCCTTGAAAGCCGCCTTGGATTCCCGTGTGGGCCGACCAGCTTCTCAGCATCCCATCGTCGAAGCAGAAAGACTCGCATTGGCTGCCTCGAAGAACTCGACCACCTTGCCATCCTGATCAAGCCTGAAGACCTGATTCCAGCACCGGTTTCCGCCATGCACGACGATGTCCGCCAGAATTGCCTCACTGCGAAGAACACAACCGGAAGCCCAAGCCTGTTGCGCCAGATTCACGCTTGACTGGGACGAATACCATGCGCAAGAAAACCGATAAAAATATCGGCCACTTCGTCGCTTCCAAGGCTGCCATCGATATGCATCCATTGGGTAATCGAGCTAACAGCGCCCATGAACCAGAACACCGCCAATTTCACGTTGCACGGGGCAATGGAACCATCCTGAACACCCCCCTCGAGCACTTTGCGCAGCTCTTGATCAAACTTTCGCCGACGCAAAGTGATTTTTTTCTGATCCGCCACAGTCATACCGGAGAAATCCTGGAGGATCGCCGGTGCGCCCATTTCATCCGTTAGCAACGAGATGTAGTTCTTAATGAAGGCCGAGATCCGACCGAAACCAGTATTTTCCGAAGCGATCGCGTCTTGCAAGACGCGATCTCCCAAATGCATGGCGAGCTCGTGGCATTCGTAGACAAGTTCCTGCTTGTTCTTGAAGTAGTAGTAGAGGGCAGGCTTGGTGACGTTGAGCGTTTTTGCAATCTCGTCCAAGGACACATTCTTGTACCCATGGCGGCCAAATGCGCGCGAAGCTTCCGCAATGACAGCTTGCTTTTTGAGCTGGTACTGCTCATCCGCGCCGCTGACCGCATTGTTCCATTTTGCGCCCTTGCCCGATCTTTTGGCAGCATTGCGTGTCAGTGACTTGGGCTTTGCCTCAATTGGCGTACTCATTGGTGTTGTTTTCCTTGAGGGCATTCGTATCGCTAACTGAGGCAAAGTGTATCGAACTGCTTTCGCCGATAGGCCTGCGGAGAAAGGCCGTGCTCATCAGCCAGCCAAGATACTGCGCGCAATGATCAACTTTTGAATGTGACTAGTGCCTTCGTAGATCTTTGTAACGCGCACATCGCGATAATAGCGCTCGACCGGGAAGTCGTTGACATACCCGTAGCCACCATGCACTTGCAGCGCCGCAGAGCAAACCTTTTCAGCCATTTCGCTGGCATAGAGTTTAGCAACGGAGGCCTCCTTACTGGTTGGCAGGCCCGCATCCGTAAGACGAGCTGCATACAGCATGTACTGGTGCGCCACCTCAACCTGCATGGCCATTTCCGCCAAATCAAAGCTAATGGCCTGCAGTTCGGTGAGTGGCTTGCCATAGGCCTCGCGCTCTTTGGCGTAGCGGATGGCTGCCTCCAGCGCTGCACGGGCAATGCCGATGGCCAGGGCGGCGATTGCGATGCGCCCATCGGACAACAGCGATAGTGCTTTGCCATACCCGCGCCCTTCCTCACCGATCATGTTCTGAACTGGAACACGCATGTTGTCCAGCTGAATCTGAGCCGTGTGGGCCGTGTGCTGGCCCAGCTTCCTTTCGATACGCAAGCATTGGTAGCCTGGATCTTCGGGGTCCGCGATGAACAGGCTGAAGCGGTGACGGGCACCTGGTTCCGCAGTTGCTGCCACGACGAGCGCAAAGCCCGCTTCACTGCCATTGGAAATCCATTGTTTGCTGCCATTGATCACATAAACGTCGCCGTCCCGCTTAGCCGTGGTCCGGATGGCTGCGGTATCCGAGCCTGCATGGGGCTCTGACAATAAAAAGGCACCAATGCGCTTGCCACTGGCCAGATCCGGCAGATGGCGGGCCATCTGTTGTTCGGTTCCAAAACTACGTAACACGTGCGCAGCTGAGTTGTGGACGTGCATCATGGTGGCGAAGCCACCATCGGCCGCTGCGAATTCTTCAATAGCCAGGCAATACTCCACGAATGAAAGCCCGGAACCGCCGTATGCTGGCGGGGCGAGCATGCCCATGAAGCCTACGTCGGCAACTGCCTTGATTTCGTCGTGTGGCCAAGCCCCCGTGCGATCACGTTCGGCGGCCGTGCTACCCACCACTTCAGTCGCGACACGCCGGGCAGACTCCCGAATAATGACTTCTTGTTCGCTCAGCAATGCATTGGAAACGATGCTCATAAACCCATCCTTGAAAACTTGGAAAACGACTGACCCAATGCGGTCAACCCAGCCAGCGCTTGCGGCGGCGGTAATGTTTCATGTCGCGGAAACTCTTGCGCTCCCCATCGACCGTCAGGCCGAGGTAGAACTCTCGAACGTCCTCGTTGGTCTTTAAGCTGTTGGAGGGGCCCTCTAACACGATCCGTCCGCTCTCCATCACATAGCCGTAGTCGGCTAAATCCAGAGCGACGCGGGTGTTTTGCTCCACGATCAGCAGAGTCAGACCGCTGGTCTTGAGGTCACTCAGCAAACCATAGACCTCATCGACCATCAGCGGAGCCAAGCCGAGCGAAGGCTCGTCGATCATCACCAACTTAGGCTTGGCCATCAGGGCCCGTCCAATTACCAGCAATTGCTGCTCGCCGCCCGACAGGTAACCTGCTGTGCGAGTACGCAAGGCTTTCAGACGCTTGATGCGGCTATACACCTCATCAAGCATTTCCTTGGCATCGCCAGCGCTGCCCATATGACCGCCCACCACCAGGTTCTGCTCCACTGTCATGTGGCGGAGAACCTTGCGCCCTTCCATGACATGTACCAACCCCTTGCGAACGACATCGACGGGGTTGGCACCGGTGATGTCCGCACCATCAAATTGAATACTCCCCGCCGTCACACGACCATCCTCTGTCCTGACCAGGTTGGAGATGGCCTTGAGCGTGGTGCTCTTGCCAGCGCCATTGGCGCCCAGCAAGGTCACGCACTGTCCAGCGGGGACTTTGGCGGTAATGCCTTTGACAGCAAGAATGACGTCGCTGTAGAGGACTTCAACGTTGTTCAGTTCAAGCACGGGTAGCTCCAGATGATGTGGCCTGGGTCTCGGTGGCCCGAGACCCAGGCCGATTTGCAATTACCACTTGTTCAACACAGGAACCGGAACGTTCTGCTCGAGAAGTTTGTACTTTCCCTTTTCGACGGTGCCGATGTTGACGGCTGTGCCCGAGGTCGGGAACGGCGCATCATTGTTGAACTTGATATTGGGCAACAAGCCAAAACTGCGCTCGGTAGGCATGGGGGTGGACAGCAGTGCAGCGCGAACCTCTTCGCCCGTCACACCGCCAGCACCTTTGACCTTGACAACATTTTCAACGGCACGAACCGTCAACATCGCTTGGCTCATGCCCATAATGCAGGCAGAGTTATAGGCGGCTTGCAACTTGTATTGGCTGCGCAGTTTCTCGAAGAAGTCCCGTGCCGGTGTTGCGCCTTCGGCGGCCATGGCCATGCCATAGACCTCATAGTTTCCATCCATTTGGCTCAGGTCACCCAGCGCTTTCCCCGACGAAAGCAACCCGTTATGAGCGCTAACCACTATCGGAATATTGGTTTTTCCAAGGCTTTGCAGGGCGCGCCGTGTCGCCACTACCGATGCTGTATTGTTGAACACCTGCAGTACCGTGGCCCCCTTGCGGACCAGGCGGCTGACCTGCTGGGTAAGGTCGGTCGGCTGTGCTTCGGTATAAATCGTTTCAACGACTTCAATGATCTTCGGATTGTCCTTAGCGAACTTCTCGACACCTTTGTGGATGTCCACGTAGGCCGGCGATACTTCCGATGAAATCACCCCCACCTTGAGAGGAGCAGACGAACCCGACTTCTTCTGCATCCACACATAAAACGCAGCCGCTTCGTGCGGGTAAGTGGCACGGGCATTGAACACCCAGTTATCACCCTTCCAAGCAAATCCATATCCTGCTGTCGACTGGACAAGAGGCACCTTGTCACTAGGCAAGCGCTGCTGCAGCGCATTGGTATCTGCACCGCCCACACCCAGAACAGCCACCGGGTTGAGCTCGGACTTGATGCCTGGCCAGAGGCTGGCCACTTGGGCGACGTCATAGCGGGTGTCGAAATCCTTGATTCGCAATGCGACGCCCTGCGCTTTACCGACCTCTTCGCTCCACCAGTCGAGCACCGCACGGCGGCATCCCGTCATATCTTTCATGATGTCTGCGAAAGGTCCGGTGAAGTCAGCCAGGCCAGCCACGTTGTAAGTAGTCTGAGCTTGTGCCATGCCGCCAAGGCACAAGGCTGACGCCAGTAAAGCGCCGCGTTGCCCCAGTTTGACCATTGCCGACAACTTTGCTCGATTCGTTTTCATAAAAAAAGTCTCCTTTTGTAGTAGCGCTTTGCATTGGAGCAGCCCTTCCCAGCGCCTAAGGTGGCTGCAGAAAACAGGATTGCGGTCAATATGGGTAAGGCCACATGCGATAAGACCGCTTGACGATGTTCCACCGGTGCATCAGACCGCGTGGCTCAAAGATCAGAAAGGCCGCGATGACTCCACCCAGGAAAATATTCATCACTGCGAAAACAACATCTCCGCTCAGGAAGGAAAAGTTCTCGACCAGTGAAGGGCCCACGATGGTGATCGTCTCCTGGGCAGTACGGATAACAAACACGCCGATCAGCGCGCCCGTCACCGACCCCATGCCACCCACAATGATCATCGCGATGAACCATATCGAGTGGATCAGGGTGAACTGGTCAATCGCCACGAACCTGACGTAGTAAGCCCAGAGCCCTCCACCGATGCCCGCGTAAAACGCACCCAGCAAGAAGGCAAGTACCTTGGTGCGCACGACATTGATGCCCATCATTCCTGAGGCCACGTCGTCATCGCGCACTGCCGCAAAAATTCGACCATGGCGGCTGCGTGCGACGCCGTAGGCGCCCGCAATCATGATGAAGGCCACTACCAGACACAGGTAGTAAATGCGGGTATCGGTGTTGAAAACGAAACCAAGGAGCTGTGCTGGTTCCAGAGTGATGCCGTTAGATCCCCCCAGCCACTTGGCAGGCAGGTTGAGCACAAAGAAGTGGAACAAAATCTGCGCAGCAATCGTGGTCAAGGCAAGGTAAAAACCCTTTATGCGCATTGCGGTTAATCCAAACACCAGCCCAAAAAGCGCCGCGCACAGCCCGCCGATGGGCAAAGCCAGCCAGAAAGGCAGGTGGCCTTTCGTCGCTAGGAGCGCTGTTGCATACGCACCAACCCCCATGAACGCAGCTTGACCCAAATTGATCTGACCCGCTAGACCAGTATTGATCTGCAGCCCCATGACCACCACTGCAGTAATCAGCATAGAGGTCATGATCGCCACCCAGCGGACCTCGCTGATCAGGGGCAGCGCAAACAACGCTATAACAAACAGGCCCAATGCCACCGCCTGGCTGCGCGTGCGAATTAGTGCTTGGTCTTTGGCGAAAGAAGTCGCGAATACACCTGCGGGATCCATGCTCATACCCTCTCAATGGTTTTCCACCCGAACATGCCGGTGGGACGAATTAACAACACCACCAGCATGATGATGAAAGGAAAGACGGAGCCCAGCGCTCCCCCCACCAGGGGATCGAGATAGGCCGAAGCCAAACCCTGAATCACACCCACCAAAACACCGGCGATCAGCAAACCTGCGAGGGACTCCAACCCAGCCAGCAAGGCCACCGGCAAGGCAGCCAGGCCGATGTCGGAGCTCATCATGTTGATGGAGCGGCCACTCAAATGCACTATCGCCCCCAGTGTGGAAAGCACGGATCCCAGCACCCACGCAAAGGCAATGGAACGCTGCACCGAGATGCCCATGGACATGGCCACCTGGTGGTCTTCCGCCACGGCCGTCATGGTCAAGCCAGCCCTTGTCCGGTTGAAAAACCAGGAGAGGCCAACGCCGATGAAGATGGTCATAATTCCACCGTAGAGCATCGAACGGGAGACGATGAGATCGCCAACGATGATCGGATCCAGAGGAAAGATGATCGGAAAAGCACGCACCTGTGGACCAAAAAGCACCAACACAACGCCTCGGATCAGAATCAAGAGACCGATCGTCACCATGACCATCGAGAAGACGGATTCCCCAACCAGACGGGCAAAAAATATCCGCTCAATCATGAAACCAAAAATTGCAGCACTAACGAATGCCACGGGCAATCCGACCCACAGCGGTAGACCCATCTGAATAATCGTCCACCACACCATGTAGCCGCCAAAGACCACCAACTCACCTTGTGCAAAGTTGAACACCTTTGACGCGCGATAGATCACGACGAAACCCATGGCGATCAACGCATACAGAAGCCCTGACAGCGCACCGTTTATCAGGTAGTTAATAAAATCGATCATTTCCGTCCTCTGCTTCGGGCTGCGCCCAGGTGGTCTGACCCTGCGGCGTCCGTGTCATGGATGGACACCAGAGCCTCGAAATTGCCGCGCCGACCGTCCTGGTAGGTCACAGGAATATCGATACGCACGGCGTGCAAGCCGTCATATAAACCGTTGATCAGCGTGGCGTATCGCACCTCCAGGAATTCGCGCCGCAGCTTTCTCGAACGTGTTAGTTCGCCCTCGTCCGGATCAAGCTCTTTTGGAAAATTGGCGAATCGCTTGACCCGCGCATGCGCCGGCAAAAACTGATTCACACGGGTAATTTCCTGACTGATCAACTCTGCGACCTCTGGCCGCTGTGACAAATCGGTAAAGGTTGAAAATCCGATCCGCTTGTCTTCTGCCCACCGCGACAGAACAGCCATGTCGATATTGATGAGAGCGGCCACGAAGTCCCTCGTCTCGTCTCCCACCGTCATGATGTCCTTGATGAAGGGACTGAACCGAAGGCGGGTCTCGACGAACTGCGGCGGGAAGGTTTCTCCGCTGCGCAAACGCTTGAGGTCCGACAACCGCTCCAGGAACACGAGCTCGCCTAGCTCAGTTTTCGTTACGGCATCGCCCGTGTAGAACCAGCCATCTTTCACCTTCGACTCTACGGAACCCTCTCTGCGGTAGTAGCCCAGAAACGGGCTTCCGCCACGAATCTGCAGCTCTCCGTCCGCACTCAAGCGCCATTCCAATGGTGGGCCCGCCTCTGGATGCGCCTTCATCCAGTGCCCTACGGTCTCCAGATCAAATCGGTCACCCTGGTGGCATGTCAGCAACCCGGTTTCGGTGGAGCCATAGATGTTGCGCAGAGGTATACCCATGGCATGGAACATGCGAAACACATCCGGTGCCATGGTGGCACCACCGCAGCTGGCACAGCGCAGCCGGGTCAGGCCGAGCAGATCTCGCAACGGGCGCAGAACCAGTGCATTGGCGATAGGAAACAGCAACCGGTCCAGCAGGCCAACGGGTTTTCCATCCAAGCGCCCCACATTAACGGTGTGACCGATCTTCATGCCCCACTCGTAGACACCTCGTCGAATGGGTCCTGCGTCGAGCATGTGCGCCTGCACAGAGGACGCCATGCTTTCCCACTGGCGCGGAGCAAATGTCATACCTTCCACCGCCAATTCCCGAATGTTGGACAACACCTGCTCCGGGCCCTCGGGGAAGTTCACTACCATGGGCAATCCCAATCCCATGGTGATGCCATATATTTGTTCAGTGGCCCAGGATGGCGCGATGTAACTCAGGTATTCCATACCCGGCTTCACATCCATGGAATCGATCAAGCGCTGGGCGTTGTCGATCAAAAAGCGATGCGTGAGGATCACGCCCTTGGGCTGCCCCGTCGTGCCGGAAGTGTAAGAAAGAACCGCTATGTCATCGGGGGCTCCCGCATCCACTAGCGCGTCGTACATCTTTCCGTTACGTTGATGGATTTCACGCCCTTGCCGCTGCATGCCATCGAAGGTTTGCAGGATGGGGTCGTTATACGACCACATACCCGTTTCATCCCAATACACAATGTGGCGCATCTTCAACGTCTTGTTCCGGACATCCAGGCCCTTGTCAACCTGCTCTTGGTCCTGCGCGAACAAGATGACTGCTTCGCTGTCGTCCAAAAGATAGGCCACCTCCTCCGAAGTGAGGTCCGGGTACATGGATACAACTTTGCATCCCAGTGCATGCGCGGCATACTCGGCCCAGTAATGCTGCGGCTCATTCTCACCAATGATGGCAATGGTCTCACCCGCTTTGACGCCTGCTTGGTGCATGCCCAGCGCAATCTCTCGAACGTTGCGCTGCACATCCGCAAAGCTGTACTCCCGCCAAATGCCGCGCTGCTTATGGCGCTGGGAAAGACGGTTGGGGTTAGCATGCGCATGCTTGCGCAGCAACTGGGGAAGGGTCGCGATTTCGAGTTTCATTGGACGCCCTCCCCAAGATAGGCTTTAAGCACTGCGGGATTAGCCTGGATCTCCTTGGGCGTTCCATCGGCGATCTTGCGTCCAAAGTCCAGCACAGCGATGCGGTCAGCCAGGTCCATCACCACACCCATGTCGTGCTCCACCAAAACAATAGGAATGCGCTTTGCCTCGCGCACATCCAGAATGAAACGTGCCAAGTCTTCTTTCTCTTCAGTATTCATACCGGCCATAGGCTCATCCATCAACAGAATCTTCGGGTCTTGGGCCAGTGCGCGCCCCAAGTCCACGCGCTTGCGAAGCCCATAACCGAGGCTGCCCACCGGCGCATGCCGGATGGATTCAATTTCAAGAAATTCAATGATTTCTTCCACCACCTCCCGATGCAAAACTTCTTCCCGTTTTGCCGGGCCGAAATGGAAAAATGACTGCACGAGATTGGCCCGCATGTGCATGTGGCGCCCCACCATCAGGTTCTCGATAACGGTCATGCCCGAAAAAATGTGCGTACCTTGAAAGGTGCGCGCTAGGCCCTGTGCCGCCACGTCGTGAACCGCCATGTCGCGCACGTTGTGCCCGGCCAGGGATATCTCGCCTTTCTTGGGGCGGTAGAACCCGCTCAGGCAGTTCATCAGAGAAGACTTTCCCGCTCCGTTCGGCCCGATGATTGCCAGCAGCTCGTCCTTGCGCACATCAATCGAAACATCATTCAGCGCCACAACTCCACCGAACTGCAGCAGCAGATTCTGGGCTGTCAGCACCACGCCTTCCCGCTGGCTTTGAATGGCTGCATTCATTGGTACCTCCACTCTGAATTCTTGGCTTTGTCCATCGAATTTCCTTCATAAGACCTTTGCAGGGTCTACGCATCCATTTGCGGGAATGCTCGCAGCGATCAATGGACCACGACTAACAACGGACACCCGCATCCAGGCTGATCGTGGTGGCATTCAAATAGGCGTTTTCCACAACGTGCCGAACCAGTCCACCGAACTCTTGTGCCTGCCCCATGCGATGAGGAAAGAGGATGACGTTGTCAATAATGTTTTGCGACACCTTCGTTGGCATGCCTGCAGACATGGCGGTCTCAAACAGACCAGGCGCCACGGCCACCACTCGGATTCCGTGTTGCGCAAGATCCCGCGCCACCGGAAGCGTCATTCCAATGACCGCCGCTTTGCTGGCGCTATATGCGGCCTGGCCCACTTGACCCTGCCACGCAGCACCAGATGACGTGTTCACGATGACCCCCCGTTCACCGTCGACATTGGGCTCGTTCTGCGACATGGCCAACGACGCATAGCGCACCACGTTGAATGTCCCGGTCAGGTTGATGGCGATCACCCGGTTCCAAAGATCCATCGGGAATAACTCGCCCTTTGAAAGCGTCTTGCAGGGACCCAGAATTCCCGCGCAATTTACCGCCACATGCAGCGCACCAAATTCCGCCACTGCCGCGTCTACGCCAGCCTTCACACTGGCCTCGTCCGAAACATCAACCTTCTGGATTCGCACGCGCTCGCCCATCGGCAGCACCTCGCTCGCAAGGCGCTCTTCGTCCAGATCAACCGCCATGACGCTCGCTCCGGCCGCAAGCAATGCCTTGCAAGTGGCGAGCCCCAGGCCTGAAGCAGCTCCTGTGACGAAGGCAATGGTATTTTTGACATCCATACTGTTTCTCTTGTCTCTTATTGAGTGCAGCGCTCAGCGCGCCAAGATGGTGATACAGGCAACAGCTTCTTCAATGCCCTCAAGACCGCCACCGTTTTCTGCCAGCGCAATCCTTGCGTCAGTCACCTGCCGCAGTCCGGCTTCCCCGCGAAGCTGAGTTACCAACTCATGGACTTGGGCAATACCGGTGGCCCCAACAGGGTGCCCCTTAGACTCCAGGCCGCCGGACGGATTAACGGGAATGCGGCCACCAATCCGGGTATCACCCCGCTCGGCAATCACACCGCCCATGCCGAACTCACAGAAACCGAGGTTTTCTGTCTGAATGATTTCACCCATGGCCGTGGCATCGTGCACCTCGGCCACCGAGATATCTGCTGGGCCAACACCTGCCAGTTCATATGCCCTGCGCGAAGCCAGTGCTGTGCAGTGGTTGGTGTAGTCGTCTTCGCTCCGGTCGGAACCGCTTTGCACTACTGCCGCCAACACCTTGATGGCACGCTTTTCATCGATGTTCAAGCGCATAAGCGCCGAGCGTGTGCAAATGATGGCTGCTGCTGCGCCATCAGACACCGGGGAGCACATGGGCAGAGTCAATGGGTAGGTGATCGGCGGCGCGGCGAGCACCTCTTCGATGCTGTAAGCCATCCGGTACTGCGACAGCGGGTTGTGCATGGAGTGCGCGTGGTTCTTGGATGAAACGGCGGCTAACTGGCGCTGCGTCGTCCCGAAAGTGCGCATGTGCGATCGTGCAAACGCCGCATACACGTCCATGAAAACGCTGTACGGCCTGGGTGAGGTACTCCCCTCGGGCACCGCCACGTCGCGCCCCATCTTCATCAACTCCCCACGAATCTCTTCTGCACGCGAGAGATCCCAGGCACTGTCAAACACCGAGAACATCTTGAGCTTGTCGGATGAGAACATCTTCTCTGCACCAACAGCCAAAGCGACATCGCCAGCACCCGACTTGAGGTGATTGCAGGCTAGAACGAACGCCGACGAGCCGCTTGCACAAGCGTTTTCGACGTTCGCCACCGGAATGCGCCCAATCCCCATGGCCCGCAGCGCAATTTGCCCACGAATCATGTGCTGGCCATCCATATGCCCCTGGGAAGTGTTCCCAAAAAAGGCCGCTTCCAAGTCTTCTTTTTCCAATCCCGCGTCCGCCAAAGCAGCCGCCGTGGCCTCGCGTGTGAGCGCCTTGATGTCTTTGTCCAGATGCCGTCCGAATGGCGTCATCCCCACACCAACCACATAGATATCTTCCATCGCATTTCTCCGTGGCGGATCTTCTTGATCCATGAAAGTCAAATAAATTACTTTGCGTAAGATGTTTTTACTGTATAGTAAAATTCTCAACTGCTTGCCAGGGATTACCCTTGGTATCACATTCGCGGCTCAGCAAAGCGGCAGGAATCGCATGCCCCGCGCAGTCTCAATATCGCCCTGCTCAGTCACGCTGTACAAACCACGAGCCACGTTGTGGGGATGAGCGGCGGCTTCGGCCATGGTGAGCACCGGCGCAAAGCAACTGTCAGTGCCTTCCATCAGTGCATTCCAGTACGTACTAGGTTGGGAAGCAAAGCGCTGCGCAATCCGCGCCTTGAGAGACGGCCACAAAGTCTTGTCCATTTGCCGTGCGGGGTCGACATCCGTCAGCTGCAATTGCGTCAACAGCAATGCATAGAACTGTGGCTCGATTGCACCGACCGTGATGTATCGCCCATCGCTGCACAGATAGCGGTCGTAGAAGGGTGAGTCATGGAAGACACTGGGTTCGCTGCCTTCCAATCCGCCACCTTGACGAATCAGTTGCACGAGCGGCGACAGCATTGCCAACACATCAATGATGGCGCCGTCAACCACGCAGCCCTGGCCCTTATCCCGCGCGCCTAGCAACGCCGACACCATGCCAAATGCAAACCCGAGGGCGCCGGCAGCATCCCCAACCACTGTGGGTGGAAGCATGGGAGGGTGTCCCGGTTGCTCGGTGATCGACATGAGCCCAGTGAGAGCGACATAGTTCATGTCGTGCCCGGCGGCCTGAGCCAGCGGCCCATCCTGCCCCCAGCCCGTCATGCGCCCATACACAAGCCGCGGGTTGTATTCACCACATACATCGGGACCCAAACCCAGGCGCTCCATCACACCCGGGCGGTTGCCCTCAATCAACCCGTCGCTTTGCGCGACCATGTCCAGCGCCCGCGCCTTGTCCTCGTCGTTCTTGAGATTCAATGTGACGCGTCGTTTGCCGCGCGACAAGAGCGCCCCGTCCTTCGGAGTGAGCTCATCAGGCAATGCGCTCGCACCTGGCCGCCCGACCACAGTAACGTCAGCGCCCATCTGCATCAACATGAACCCAGCTAAGGGCCCTGGGCCGATCCCCTCGAACTCGACGATCTTGATACCCGATAGCGGGAACATGAGCGGGCTGCTCTTACTTCGCATGAAGAACTCCATTTGTTTAATTGTTTTACTTTAGGGTAGAATTTTTAACTTATGGGTAATGGAAAACCCCATGTCCCTCAAAACAGAGGCAAAAGCAGAATCGATCCATGAACACGCAAGCCAGCAAGGAACCCCTGATGTCGACACCGGTTGTGATTACAGACGTACGAAAAGGCACCATGTGGATTCGCCTGAACCGACCTGATGCAATGAACTCGCTGACCCCGGCGGTGCTTCGGGGAATAGACCACGCACTCAACGAAGCACAGAGCCGCGGAGACGTGATATCCGTCGTATTGACGGGCACTGGACGGGCCTTCTGCGCGGGCGCCGACCTCAAGTACGTCAAGACGCAAGCGGGCGAAAGTGGCACCAGTGGCTTTCTGGACAGCGTACTGTCCACCATGAACCGGATTGACCGCTTTCCAAAACCCGTGATCGCCGCCCTGAACGGCATAACTCTGGCGGGCGGGCTCGAACTGGTGCTGTGCTGTGATCTAGTGCTGGCGGCAAGGAGCGCCAAAATTGGCGACGCACATGCCAACTACGGCCTGATCCCCGGAGGGGGGGGGTCGGTGCGCCTGCCGCGGGTCATTGGCCCCACACGCGCCAAGTACCTTCTCTTCACGGGTGACTTCGTGGACGCGGCAGATCTTGTGGAAGCGGGCCTCGTCAACCAAGTGGTGGACGACGACCAGCTCGAAAGCGTTGCACAAGCCGTGGCCGACAAAATTGCCACGAAGAGCCCCCTTGGCCTGCGCCGCATGAAAACGCTGGTCGACGATGGTTTGCAACAGCCTCTAGACACCGCCCTGCGATTGGAGCTTCTGGCCTCTGAAGTGCATTCCCACAGCGCCGATCTCCACGAAGGCCTGGCCGCATTCAACGAAAAACGCACCCCGCGCTTCACGGGCCACTAGGACGGCAACGCCATGCATACGTTACCCACCACCGATCGATTCAGACTACTGCGTGCTTCGCAGCAATTCGCCTACGACCGCGCCCCGGCCATCCGCGCGGTCTATCAGCTTGCAATGATGACGCCGCAGGATCTCCAAGGCCCTGCCGACCTTGCACGGCTCGCCGTCACAAGTAAGGATTCACTGCTTGATAAGCAGCGCCAGTCACCGCCATTCGGTGGGTTTCTCGCTGCCGACGACACATCTATCCGCCGCATTTATGTCTCCCCAGGCCCCGTCTATGAACCCCATTCTTTCGACGAAGACACTGGCAAGGGCTTCTCGCATGTGTTCAGGCAGGCGGGAATCGGCCCCGGTGACCGTGTACTCAACACCTGGTCCTACCATCTTGTTCCAGCCGGCCTATTGCTAGATGCGGGCATTGCTGCCACCGGGGCGACGCTCATTCCCTGCGGGCCCGGCGGCGCCGAGCAACAAGCGCAGCTCATCATGGAACTGGGCATCACCTGCATTTGCTCCTCCACCTCCTTCTTCGTGACCTTGGTCGAAACGCTTGAGCGCATGGGCTACGACCTGCCTTCTCAATGGAAGGTCCGCTCCGCAATGCTGGGCGGCGAACTGGGTGACTGGATGGGCAAGCGCCGCGCATTGGAGCAGAAATACGCAATCCGCACGTTCTCGGCTTATGCCACCGGCGACTTCGGGCTGATTGCTTACGAGGAACTAGGACAACTGGGCTACACGGTCCAGCCTGACCGGCTCGTCCAGATCTGCGACCCGCACACCGGCGCACCCCTTCCGCCGGGCGAACCCGGCCAGATAGTGGTCACCACGCTGGACAGCGGTTGGCCTCTGGTCCGCTTTGGCACAGGCGATGTGGCGCAAGCGCTGGCCCATTCCCCGGATGGTCTCGTCGAACGAATCAGTTTGTTGCAAGGCCGAGTGGGCCAAGGTGTCAAAGTACGCGAAATTTTCATCTATCCACGCAACGTGGAAGAGCTGATCATCCGGATCCCGGCTATAGAACGTGCCCAGATCATCGTTGAAAAAAAGCAGCATCGGGAAACTGCAACCTTGCGCGCGGTGCTAACGCCAGGGGCTTCTCACTACGCCACGCAAAGCGATTTGATCGAAGTGTTCAGGCAATTGACCCGCCTGAGGCTCGACTCAGTCGAGTGGGTAATCCAAGAAGATATGCCCATTGACGCACCCTTGCTGGTTGACAACAAGCAGTGAAATTCTAAAAAGCCATTGGTCTGATGCACCTAGTGGCTATACCGTCGCTTACCTCATGAAACGATAGCAATGATTGAACTCGCAGCCAATCCACTTATTTATCCATTCAAGCCACCATCGTCACGACACTGGGTCGAGATCGCCCCGGGCGTACGCTGGATCCGACTGTCGATGCCATTCCGACTCGACCACATCAATGTATGGGCCATAGATACCCATGATGGCTGGGTGCTGGTAGATACCGGCCTGAATAACCCCGACACCGTGGCCGACTGGCTGGCCCTCATGGCGCACGGGCCGCTGGCACGGCCACTCCAAGGCGTTTTCGCCACACACATGCACCCAGACCACATCGGCTTGGCTGGTTGGTTCACGCGTCGCTTTGGTGTGCCGCTGCACATGAGCCGGCTGGAGTACCTGACCTGCCGCGTGATGCATGCCGACACGAACCGCGAAGCCCCGCCCGACGGCGTGCTCTTCAATAGATGCGCCGGCTGGTCGGAGGCAGCCATTGAAAGCTACCGCAGTCGCTTCGGCAGCTTTGGTAAACATATCCACGCTCTGCCTGACAGCTACCGACGGTTGCAGGACGGCGACCACGTCCAGTTGGGTAAATATGGCTGGCGGATCATCACCACCGGCGGCCACTCACCAGAACATGCCTCTCTGTACTGCCCCGACTTGAAACTGCTGATCTCCGGCGACCAGGTGCTACCGAAGATTTCGTCGAATGTTTCGGTGTTCGCCAGCGAGCCACAGGCCAATCCGCTGAAGGAGTGGTACGAAGGGCTCGACAAACTAATGAGGGATGTTCCCAACGATGTGTTGGTACTCCCCTCTCACAACGAGCCCTTTTATGGACTGCATGAACGCCTTGACTCGCTCAGGTCAGGCCAAAATAGTGCACTGAATCGGTTACGTCAGACATTGACTACCGGGCCTCAACGGATCATCGATACGTTCGCTGCACTCTTTCATCGCTCCATCGGAGAACAGGATGCGCAGCAACTGAGCCTGGCAACAGGTGAGGCAGTTGCTTGCATAAACTTTCTCATCGCACAGGCCACCATAGAAGTCACGATGGACGAAAACGGGGTCGCGTGGCACTCAACAAGATATTGACATTGAAGTGCCGCCCTACGCTCTATGGTGAATCGACCCGGTTGATCTAGACGCCGTCGAGCCTCGAACCGAAGCCCATTGGCAGGTGCAACGGTGTTTCGGCGGCAATCTGCGGAAATCTGACCGAGAAGTCCCCTGAATTTTTATTCGTTTGAGCGACCGTTTTGAGTCGTTATGTGTTGGCGCCACTTGAATTCTGACCCACCCTGCCGATCCAATATTGACCCAGGGCGGATTGCTGAATTTGGAATCAGCAACTGTGGATAAGTGTAGCCAGTAGCCCGTTTAGAACGGTTCGTCTGGCTCTGCTGATGCCGGTGCAGTTATGCTGCCTTTGCGTGCACTCTCTCTGGCCTTGATGCGTGACTTCGCCGCCAGGGTGCTGTGGCGGAAGCGGTGGGACTCATTTCCGGTCTCCACGATATGGCAGTGATGGGTCAAACGGTCCAGGAGCGCTGTGGTCATCTTGGCGTCCCCGAACACCGCCGACCATTCCGAGAAGCTCAGGTTGGTCGTGATCACCACGCTGGTGTGCTCGTACAGCTTGGAGAGCAGATGGAACAGCAGGGCGCCACCGGCCTGGCTGAAGGGCAGGTACCCCAGCTCATCCAGAATCACCAGGTCCAGGCGCGACAGCGCCAGTGCGATGCGCCCAGCCTTGCCCTCGCGCTTCTCCTTCTCCAGTTCGTTGACCAGATCCACCGTGGAATAGAAGCGCACCCGCTTGCCCTTGGCTGCAATGCCCGCCACTCCGATGGCTGTGGCCAGGTGCGTCTTGCCCGTGCCCGGCCCACCAATGAGCACCACGTTCTGTGCCGTCTCGGTGAACTCCAGCGTACTCAGTTGCTTGACCAACTTGTGGTCTATCTTGGAGGCCTCGAAGTCAAAGCCTGCCAGGTCCCGGTGTAGCGGGAACTTGGCCGCCTTCATCTGGTGGCGCACCGAGGCAAAGGCCCGCTGTGCGTGCTCTGCCTGCAGCAGGTGCTCAATCAACCAGCGCGAGGTCTGTATGCCCACATCACTGCTTTGTCCCTCTGCAGTGGTCAACTCGACCCAGGCGCCGGCCATGAATCGCCCCGGGTTTTGAGGAGGCTCTTTTCTCTGAGAGGATTGAGCCATGAAGAAGTCAAACAAGT
>NZ_BAAGQN010000017.1:132878-180684 GCF_054783455.1 Simplicispira piscis | reverse complement strand
GGGAGCATGACGAACATGCTCCCTTTTTACCTGCCCGGGGTAAGCTGCCGTCTTAACTGACTGGCATTGCACCGAAGTGGCCTTTGCATGGGTTACCGCAGCAGCGGCGTACTCAGTTGCGGGTCTGGTCGACCAGCTTGTTCTTGGCGATCCAAGGCATCATGGCGCGCAGCTGGGCACCCACTACTTCGATGCTGTGGTCAGCCGTGTTACGGCGGCGGGCGGTCATGCTGGGGTAGTTCAGGCGGCCTTCCTGGATGAACATCTTGGCGTAGTCACCGTTCTGGATACGCTTCAAGGCATTGCGCATGGCCTTGCGCGACTCTTCGTTGATGACTTCAGGGCCGGTCACGTACTCGCCGAACTCGGCGTTGTTCGAGATCGAGTAGTTCATGTTGGCGATGCCGCCTTCGTAGATCAGGTCCACGATGAGCTTGAGCTCGTGCAGACATTCGAAGTAGGCCATCTCAGGGGCGTAGCCGGCTTCGACCAGGGTTTCGTAACCCATCTTGATCAGCTCGACGGCGCCGCCGCACAGCACGGCCTGTTCGCCGAACAGGTCGGTCTCGGTCTCTTCCTTGAAGTTGGTCTCGATGATGCCGGCCTTGCCGCCGCCATTGGCCATGGCGTAGCTCAGGGCCAGGTCACGGGCTTTGCCGGACTTGTCCTGGTGCACGGCCACCAGGTGGGGCACGCCGCCGCCCTGGGTGTAGGTGTTGCGCACGGTGTGGCCGGGGGCCTTGGGGGCGACCATCCACACGTCCAGATCGGCGCGGGGCACGACCTGGTTGTAGTGCACGTTGAAACCGTGGGCAAAAGCCAGCGACGCGCCCTTTTTCAGGTGCGGCTCGATTTCGCTGTAAACGCCTGCGATGTTTTCATCGGGCAGCAAAATCATCACAACATCGGCAGATGCGACGGCTTCGTTGACTTCAGCCACCTTCAGACCGGCCTTGCCGACCTTGTCCCACGATGCACCGCCCTTGCGCAGGCCGACCACGACCTTCACGCCGCTGTCGTTCAGGTTTTGTGCATGGGCGTGGCCTTGCGAGCCGTAGCCGATGATGGCCACGGTCTTGCCCTTGATCAGGCTCAGGTCACAGTCTTTATCGTAGAAAACTTTCATGGTCGCTCCGGTTGAAATTCGCAGGGGTTGAAACTGAAAAAAATGGGATTGTCTTACATCGGATGGGGACTCGGCCGGATGGCTAGGCGGGGGAGCCGCAGACAGTGCTGTTGCACGGCAAGGCTTCCCAACAACGTTTGCCCCGGTCGAACGCCAATCCGTTACACGCGCAGGATGCGCTCACCTCGGCCGATGCCACTGGCGCCCGTACGCACGGTCTCCAGGATGGCCGTGCGGTCAATGGCCTGCAGGAAGGCTTCATTCTTGACCTGGTCGCCCGTCAGCTCGATGGTGTAGCTTTTCTCTGTCACATCGATGATGCGGCCACGGAAGATGTCAGCCATGCGCTTCATCTCTTCGCGCTCCTTGCCCACAGCGCGCACCTTCACCATCATGAGCTCGCGTTCGGTGTAGGAGCCTTCGGTGAGGTCGACCACCTTGACGACCTCAATGAGGCGGTTGAGATGCTTGGTGATCTGCTCGATCACGTCGTCCGAGCCGGTCGTCTGGATGGTCATGCGCGAGAGCGATGCATCCTCGGTGGGCGCTACGGTCAGCGACTCGATGTTGTAGCCACGGGCCGAGAAAAGGCCCACCACGCGGGAAAGAGCGCCGGGCTCGTTCTCCAGCAATACGGCAATGATGTGTTTCATGGTGCAGATTCCTCTTTTTGCGACGGCAGCACGATCCAAAAATGGTCGCAGAAAACTGTCGTTTTTCGCTGCCCTCCCCTGGCGCCGGTAAGCGCCAGACTTGGCAGGCAATAGATTCGTCGAAAATTACAAAAATGATAGCTGCTAGCGCTTAATGGACGAGCGCTAGAGGCCAATTATGCTCAAAGGTCTTCCGATCCCAGAAGCATCTCGGTCAGGCCCTTGCCGGCCTGGATCATCGGGAATACGTTCTCGGTGGGGTCGGTGCGGAAGTCCATGAACACCGTGCGGTCCTTGAGCTTGCGCGCCTCACGCAGTGCGGGCTCCACATCCTTGGGATGCTCGATCAGCATGCCGACATGGCCATAGGCCTCGGCCAGCTTCACGAAGTTGGGCAACGCATCCATATAGCTGTGGCTGTAGCGGCCCGAATATTCGATCTCCTGCCACTGGCGCACCATGCCCAGGTAGCGGTTGTTCAACGCACAGATCTTGATCGGCGTGTTGTACTGCAGGCAGGTGGACAACTCCTGGATGTTCATCTGCACCGAGCCCTCGCCCGTAATGCAGAAAACCTCACTCTGGGGCTTGGCCAGCTTGATACCCATGGCGTAGGGAATGCCCACGCCCATGGTGCCCAAACCGCCCGAATTGATCCAGCGGCGCGGCTCGTCAAACCGGTAGTACTGGGCGGCCCACATCTGGTGCTGACCCACGTCGGATGTGACATAGGTGTCTGCATCCTTGGTCATGTTCCACAGCGTCTCCACAACGTACTGCGGTTTGATCACGTCAGTGCTACCCATGCTGTATTTCAGGCAATCGCGCTCGCGCCAGGCCTCGATGGTCTCCCACCATGCGGCCAGGGCACCAGCCTCCACCCGCGTGGGTGTCTCACGGATCATGGAAATCAGCTCGGTCAGCACATCCTTGACATCGCCGACGATCGGAATGTCCACCTTCACGCGCTTGGAGATGCTCGACGGATCGATGTCGATATGGATGATCTTGCGATCATTCTGGGCGAAGTGCTTGGGATTGCCAATCACGCGGTCGTCAAACCGCGCGCCCACGGCCAGCAGCACGTCGCAGTTCTGCATGGCATTGTTGGCTTCCACCGTGCCGTGCATGCCTGGCATGCCGAGGAACTTGCGGTCGCTGGCCGGATAGGCACCCAGGCCCATGAGGGTGTTGGTGATCGGGTAGCCCAGCATGTCCACCAGGGTGCGCAGTTCCTGCGTGGCATTGCCCAGCAGCACGCCGCCACCGGTATAGATGAAAGGACGTTTGGCCGTCAGCAGCAGTTGCAAGGCCTTGCGGATCTGACCGCCATGGCCTTTGCGCACCGGGTTGTAGGAGCGCATTTCCACACTCTGTGGGTAGCCCTCGTAGGCAATCTTCTTGAAAGACACATCCTTGGGGATGTCCACCACCACCGGGCCTGGGCGGCCGGTACGTGCGATGTGGAAGGCCTTCTTCATCGTCATGGCCAGGTCGCGTGCGTCCTTGACCAGAAAATTGTGCTTGACGATGGGCCGCGTGATACCCACGGTATCGCATTCCTGGAATGCATCCAGGCCAATGGCCGCCGTAGGCACCTGGCCTGTGACGATGACCATGGGAATACTGTCCATATAAGCCGTGGCAATGCCGGTAATGGCATTGGTGACGCCGGGACCGGACGTGACCAACGCCACGCCCACCTCGCCGGTGGCCCTGGCATAGCCGTCGGCCGCATGGACGGCAGCCTGCTCGTGGCGCACGAGTACATGCTGAATGGTGTCCTGCTTGTACAGGGCGTCGTAAATATAAAGAACTGCGCCGCCGGGATAGCCCCAGATGTATTGCACGCCCTCGGCCTGCAAGGCCTTGACGAGAATCTCGGAACCCATGAGTTCCAGCGAGGCGGGATTGTGTTGCGCAGCGGCTGCCGAAGCGATTTCGGCCTTGGTGATTTCCATGATGAACCTTTGTGATTTTCTCTAACGAAAAACCTTGGGTGCCCCTTGCGTGGACTCTTGTGAAGCCAGCTTGGAACTTGAGGCCAAGGACATGGGCGTGAAGATTGCCGCGCCGGACCGTGACCCGTTTGCCTTTATGTTTGCAGTCGGCCATTATCGCACTGCAACAAAGAAAAAGTGTGGGGAGCAGAAAAAAACCGCCCCAATGCGATAATCAAAGGCGTTTTGCGCACACCCCGCTGCAGCGCCCTCCGTACTGCACACACCCCTGCCCCAAACCCTTTGGCCACCGAAAAAGAACTCTCGGATTTCCTGCAAAGCGTAGAAAAGCGCGCCTTCAAGCGCTCCATGTACCACGTACGCAACGAGGAATCAGCCCTGGACATTGTGCAAGACAGCATGATGCGATTGGCTGAGCACTATGGGGACAAGCCAGCAAGCGAGCTGCCCATGCTTTTTCAGCGCATCCTGTCCAACTGCACGCTGGACTGGTTTCGCCGTCAAAAGACGCACAATGCGTTGTTCTCGCACATGAGCGATTTCGAGAGCGACGCCGATGGCGGTGGGGATTTCGACCTGCTGGAAGCCTGGAACGGCCCCGAAGGCGGCGAGCAAGCCCAGAGCGCCGAAGATCTGGCGCGCCGGGGACAAACGCTGCGGGATATCGAGCTTCAAATTCTGGAACTGCCGCCACGTCAACGGGAAGCATTCCTGATGCGTTATTGGGAAGAAATGGATGTAGCGGAAACAGCAGCCGCCATGGGTTGCTCTGAAGGCAGCGTCAAGACACACTGTTTCCGTGCCATTCAGGCCCTCAGCAAGGCGCTCAAGGCCAAAGGAATTCACCTATGAACACCGCACATACTCCTCCGTACGAACTGCCCGCTGATCGCTTTGCCCTGCGCATCACGGCTCGACTGACCGAAGGTGCCAGCGAGCTGCCTTACGATATTTCTGAGCGTTTGCGTGCCGGCCGCATGCAGGCGCTGGCGCGCCGCAAGAAAGCCGTTGCCGTGGTTCATACGGCGCCCGTGCTCGTGCATACGGGCCACAGCGCCACCTTGGGTGGCGGCGGCGGCATGAACTGGTGGCAGTCGCTCCTGTCGGCTGTTCCCATCATGGCGTTGCTGGCCGGCCTGGTGGTGATCAATCTGGATCTGGACGAAGTCGGAACCATGGAAGTGGCTGAGCTGGACGCAGCCCTGCTTGCCGACGATTTGCCTCCCACGGCATACTCTGACCCTGGTTTCGCCCAGTTTCTGAAATCGGGCGGCACGCAAAGCCACTGATTTTTATTTTAGCACTGCATGCACACACCCGTAAACACGCCACACCGTTCCCGCAGCCCAACGCCAGCCATCGTGCTGGCGTTGGCGTTGCTAGGAGGGCTGGCTGCGGGTGCATGGATGGTGGTGCAACAGGTGCGCATGGTTCCTGGAACAACGATCAGTGCCCCGACGACACCCGCCCAGCCACAGACCAACGCTCCCGAAATCCAGAAAGCGGGAGTAGCCCACTCCAAGGACGAAGGGCCCGGCTGGGAAACCCTCAATACCCCGCAGAAGCTCGCGCTCTACCCTTTGGCAGAGCGCTGGGCCTTCCTGGGCAGCCTGCAAAAGCGTCGCTGGCTGGCACTGGCACAAACCTTTCCATCCTTGCCCGAGGAAGAACAGGCGCGACTGCACGACCGCATGACGGCCTGGGCCAGCCTGAGTGCGCAGCAACGCAACCAAGCACGGCTCAACTTTGCAGTAACCAACCGTCTGTCAACCGAAGACAAACGCTCTCAATGGGACGCCTACCAGGCATTGAGCGAAGAAGAAAAACGCAAGCTGGCAGCCCGTGCCAACACAAAACCGCAGGGAGCAGCTCCCGCCCTACGCCCCAGTGCGTCAAAGAGACTGGCCAAGGTGCCTGCGGCCGTGAACCCTGCGGGCAACCCCGCAAACCCCCCCAAAATTCCCCCGTCTTCTTCAGCACAGGCCCGCATTGCAGCACCTGGTGTGGCCGCCGAAACGCGCTCACCCGAAGCACAAAGCGCCAACGCACCCGCCAGCACGGCCGTTCCAGCCCCGCCAGTCGCCCCCCCGCCGGCAGAGCCACCCGAACCACCGACGCCCGATACGCGGCCCTCCGACATCTACCTGAACTGAGCAGCACACTCCGCAATGCCAGAGCCTACCGCCACCGCCCATCCCACTGTCCAGCCAGCGCGCGTGACAACCGACGCCATTGCCCCCAGCCTGGGACGTCGCATGGCCTGCTGGCTCTATGAAGGCATGTTGATGTTTGGCGTGGTCTTCATTGCCGGGTACCTGTTTGGCACCCTGAGCCAGACGCGCAATGCGCTGGACAATCGCCACGCGCTGCAGGCTTTCTTGTTTGTCGTTTTCGGTATCTATTTCACCTGGTTCTGGGCCAAGGGCCAGACCCTGGCCATGAAAACCTGGCATATCCGGGTGGTGGACACAGCAGGCCACCCCGTATCGCAGGCACGCGCCTTGGCACGCTACGTGTTGAGCTGGCTTTGGTTTCTGCCTCCGCTGCTTGCAGTGTCCCCTTTTTCGCTGCCTGCGGGCGAAGTTACCGTGATCGTGCTGGGTTGGGTCGCAGTTTGGGCCCTCACGAGCCGATTGCACCCGCAACAGCAGTTCTGGCATGACGCATGGGCAGGTACCCGTCTGGTGAATTCACAACCCCCTGGCCTGTAGTCGGCCGTTGCAGCGCGTTCTGCTGGCGCTGGTATCCCATGCCCTCTTCTACTCCGTCAAGCACCGATCCCGTCAATCCCCAAAAGGCCCGTAGCGGTTTGAATCGCCTCTGGCACGCCACAGGCTATTCGCTGCAAGGCCTGCGCAGCGCCTGGGGCGAAACTGCGTTTCGGCAGGAAGCGCTTGCAGCCGTGGTGCTGCTGCCGCTATCGCTGTGGCTGGGTCGCACCTGGATTGAAACCGCCTTGCTGGCCGCCACCGTGGTACTGCTCTTGGTGGTCGAGTTACTCAATACAGGCATTGAAGCTGCCATTGACCGCATTGGCCCCGAATGGCATGACCTGTCCAAGCGCGCCAAAGACATGGGCAGCGCCGCCGTGCTGCTGAGCCTGCTGCTGTGCATCGGGGTCTGGGGCGCGGCTTTGTTTCAAAGGTATTTTCATGGTTGAACCCTCTTTTTCCCTGTGTGTTTACTGCGGCTCGCGCCCCGGTGAGAACCCGTTGTTTGCCAACGCGGCGCATGCTGTGGGCACATGGATCGGTGCCCACGGCGGGCAACTGGTGTATGGCGGCGGCAGTAGCGGCCTGATGGGTATGGTGGCGCAGGCCACGGCCCAGGCAGGCGGCCGGGTGGTGGGGGTGATCCCCCAGACGCTGGTCGACAAGGAATACGCCAACCATGCCTGCGATGAGCTGCACATTGTGCAAACCATGCACGAACGCAAGGCGCTCATGGCCGAGCGCAGCGGCGCCTTTCTGGCGCTGCCAGGGGGCATAGGCACGTTCGAGGAACTGTTTGAAGTCTGGACCTGGCGCCAGCTGGGATACCACGACAAGCCCATCGGGCTGCTGAACGTGGCGGGTTACTACGATGGCTTGCTGGCCTTTTTGCATACCAGCGTGGGCAGCGGCTTCATGGGGCCCTGGCAAATGGACCTGGTACACGCCAGCACTTCGGCAGACACCCTGCTCCCGCACCTGGTGCGGCCCATACCCGCCAGTCCGAACGGCTCAGAACTGCGCGCGGTGATCTGACCGCTGTTTTGCTGCGAGGCGCGCTGCCGTTCAGATGGCAGTGTCGTCCAAGTCACCCGTGCGGATGCGCACCACGCGCTCGACCGGGGTGACAAAAATCTTGCCGTCACCGATCTTGCCCGTGCGGGCCACGCCCACGATGGCATCAACGCAGCGATCGAGGTCTTCGGTCTTGACCACCACCTCGATCTTTACCTTGGGCAAGAAGTCCACCACGTATTCCGCTCCCCGATACAGCTCGGTGTGCCCCTTCTGGCGGCCAAAACCCTTCACTTCAGTCACGGTCAAGCCTGTGACACCGCACTCGGCCAGGGCTTCGCGGACTTCTTCGAGTTTGAAGGGTTTGATGATGGCGGTGATCATTTTCATGGGGTAACTCCTTGATGCGGCAAATAGGGGGCGTCGGTGGCGGCCGGGTTCAGGCCCTGAACTGGCTGGTGATGGGATAGCGCCAGTCCTTGCCAAAGCTGCGCCGCGTGACCCGGATACCTACCGGGGCCTGGCGGCGCTTGTATTCATTGATCTTGATGAGGCGCGTCACGCGCTCGACGTCGGCGCGAGCGAAGCCGGCAGCGACGATGCTCTCGATCGGTTCGTCCTTTTCCATGTAGCGCTCAATGATCGCGTCCAGCACCTCATAGGGCGGCAGGCTGTCCTGGTCCGTCTGGTCAGGGCGCAGCTCTGCGCTGGGGGGGCGGGTGATGATGCGCTCGGGAATCGGGTTGGCGCCCGTGCCATAGGGGTCGTTGGCATTGCGCCAGCGCGCCAGGTCAAAAACCACGGTCTTGGCGACGTCCTTGATGGGCGCAAACCCGCCCGCCATGTCGCCGTAGAGGGTGCAATAACCCGTGGCCAGCTCGCTCTTGTTGCCCGTGGTCAGCACCACGGCGCCAAACTTGTTGGACAGCGCCATCAGCAGTGTGCCGCGGATGCGTGCCTGCAGGTTTTCCTCGGTCGTGTCCTCGCTGCGCCCCACAAAATGCGGCGCCAGCGCGGCCCGCAAGGCGTCAAACGTCGGCGCAATGGAAATTTCGTCGTATTGCACACCCAACCTTTCGGCCATGTCGCGTGCATCAATCCAGCTGATGTCGGCGGTATACGGCGAGAGCATCATCACCGTGCGCACCTTGGCAGCGCCCAGCGCATCGACCGCAATCGCCAGCACCAGCGCTGAGTCCATGCCGCCCGACAAACCCAGCAGCACGCCCGGAAAACCATTCTTGCGCACGTAATCGCGCACACCCAGTACGAGCGCATCCCACAGGTCGGCTTCCATGCGAGGCTCAGGCTGCACATTTGCTATTATTTGTATAGCTGATTGCGCTTTAACCACCTGCGTAAACACCAGTTTTTCTACAAAACCTGGCGCACGCCCTGCTACGGCGCCTGCAGTATCCAGGGCAAACGAACGGCCCTCAAAAACCACCTCGTCCTGGCCTCCCACCAGATGGGCATAAACCAGCGGCAAGCCGGTCTCCAGCACGCGGTCCCGCATGGTCTGTTCGCGTTCAGTGCTTTTGCCGATGTGGAAGGGGGATGCATTGATCACCGCCAGAAGCTCCGCACCCGACTGGACGCAATCGCGCGCCGGCGCGGTATGCCAGGCGTCTTCGCAGATCAGCAAGCCCACGCGCAGCCCACCCACCTCGAACACGCAAGACTCCTGGCCCGGCACAAAGTAGCGGCGTTCGTCAAATACCTGGTAATTGGGCAGTTCGCGCTTGGCATAGGTCTGCTCCACCCGGCCATTGCGCACTACGCTGGCTGCGTTCAGACAGGGGCTGAATGCGGGGGCATCGGGGGCCGCGCGCTGGGGATGGCCCAGCACAATCGCCAGGTCTTTCAACCCCGCTGTCTCGCGGGCCACCGCTTTCACGGCATCATCGCAGGCAGACTGGAATGCGGGACGCAGGAACAGGTCTTCGGCGGCGTAGCCGCACAGGGCCAGTTCAGGCGTCAGCAGCAGGTGCGCTCCGGCGGCGTGGGCCTCGTGCGCCGCGGCAACAATCTTCTGCACGTTTCCGGGCAGATCGCCCACCACAAAATTAAGCTGAGCAGTGCAAATGGAAAGCGTCATGGAATGGAAACGAGCCGCCAGGGCCCCAGAGAGCATCGCCGAGCCAACACACACAAGCCCACCAGCGGGCAACGGTTGCAGGAATGGCCATGGCTGAAAATGCCATTATCACCCGCATGTCCACATCTCCGCTGGACATCGCCGCGGCCGACTGGAACGCCCTGCTGGCCCTGCAAGCCCAGCCCACCCCCTTCATGCGCCACGAATACCTGGCCGCCCTGCACGAGAGCGGCAGCGCTACGCCGCGCACTGGCTGGACGCCGCGCTTTCTCTCGCTCTGGCAGGGCGATGTCTTGTGGGCCGCCTGCCCGCTCTACGTCAAAAGCCATTCCTACGGCGAATATGTGTTCGACTGGACCTGGGCCAACGCTTATGCAGAGCATGGCCTGCCCTACTACCCCAAGGCGGTGGTGGCCGTTCCCTTCACGCCGGTTCCAGGCACGCGCCTGATGGCGCGGAACTGTGAGGCCCGTGCCGCGCTGGTGCAGGCGCTGCGCGACTGGTGCACGCAGGCCGGCGTCTCTTCGCTGCACCTGCTGTTTGCGGACGATACAGACATGGATGCCTGCAAGGCAGCAGGACTGATGCAACGCCAGACGGTGCAATTCCATTGGAAGAATGTGGCCCCCACGCTCGGCACTGGCGTGTCCTCGCTGCCCCCCGAGGGGGCTCTCGCCGCCTTGGGGCGGCCCGGCGGCGGCTCGATGGCCCCCACGCTCGGCACTGGCGTGTCCTCGCTGCCCCCCGAGGGGGCTCTCGCCGCCTTGGGGCGGCCCGGCGGCGGCTCGATGGCCCCCACGCTCGGCACTGCCGTGTCCTCGCTGCCCCCCGAGGGGGCTCTCGCCGCCTTGGGGCGGCCCGGCGGCGGCTCGGTGGCCCCCACGCTCGGCACTGGCGTGTCCTCGCTGCCCCCCGAGGGGGCTCTCGCCGCCTTGGGGCGGCCCGGCGGCGGCTCGATGGCCCCCACGCTCGGCACTGGCGTGTCCTCGCTGCCCCCCGAGGGGGCTCTCGCCGCCTTGGGGCGGCCCGGCGGCGGCTCGGTGGCTTACCGCGATTTTGACGATTTCCTGTCCTGCCTGAGCCAGGAAAAGCGCAAGAAAATCCGCCAGGAGCGCCGCCGGGTGGCCGACGCAGGCGTGCGTTTTGAGTGGCGCCAGGGCACGGACATTGCGTCCAGCGACTGGGATTTTTTCTACCGCTGCTACGAGCGCACCTACCTGGAGCATGGCAATCTGCCCTACCTCACACGGGATTTCTTCCGGCGCATGGCAGCCCACATGCCTGAGGCATGGTTGCTGTTCATCGCAGAACGCAATGGGCAGCCAATTGCTAGTAGTTTGATAGCTATTAGCGTTTATCCATCAAGCGTTACAGGCCAAAAATACTCTGAATTCGTAGCCTATGGCCGTTACTGGGGTGCCTTGGAGCGCGTGGACTGCCTGCACTTCGAAGCCTGCTACTACCAGCCGCTGCAGTGGTGCATAGCGCACGGTGTGCAGCGCTTTGAAGGGGGCGCTCAGGGCGAACACAAGATGGCCCGTGCCCTGCTACCCGTGCCCACCCACAGCGCCCACTGGCTCGCACATCCGGCTTTTGCCGATGCGGTGGGTCATTACCTGGAACGCGAAGGCGTCGGCATGGCGAACTACCTGGAGCAGTTGCAAGCGCGCAACCCCTTACGTACCCCGGATTAAAGACTCAGTAGTCGGTTTGCGCCTGCTCCAGCAGTTGCAGAAACTGCGCTGCGGGCACCGGGCGGCTGTACAAGTAGCCCTGCACCTCCTCACAGCCCTGGGCCTGCAGAAAAGCCAGCTGGCCAGTCGTCTCCACGCCTTCAGCGATGGTATGCATGCCCAGGCTGCCGGCCATGGAAATGATGGCGCTCACGATGGCCCGGTCATCAGGGTCGGTGGTGATGTCGCGCACGAAGGTCTGGTCGATCTTGACCTTGTAGACCTTGAACTTCTTCAGGTAGCTGAGCGACGAATAGCCCGTGCCGAAGTCGTCGATGGACAGCAAAATGCCACGCTGGTGCAGCTTGTCCATGATGGCAATAGCGCCGTCCGGATCAGTCATGGCCACACCCTCGGTCAGTTCCAGCTCCAGACAACGGCCGGGCAGGCCCGCCTCGTCCAGGATGGCGCCGATGCGCTGCACCAGATCGGCCTGGCGGAACTGCACCATCGACAGGTTGACCGCCATGGTCAACCCATGGCCCGCCTGCATCCATTCCTGAAGTTGGCGCGTCGCGGTGCGCAGCACCCATTCGCCAATGGGCAAAATCATGCCGCTGCTCTCGGCCACCGGAATGAATTCCGCTGGAGATACCTGTCCCAGTTCGGGGTGCTTCCAGCGCAGCAGGGCCTCGGCGCCGATGATGGCCCCCGTAGCGACCGAAATCTGAGGCTGATAGTGCAGCGTGAGCTGATCTCGCTCCAGAGCGCGCCGCAGGGCGTTTTCAAGCAACAGTGTGCGCTCGGAGCTGGCCTGCATCTCGGCCGTGAAAAACCGAAAATGGTTGCGCCCGTGTTGTTTGGCGTAGTACATGGCCGCATCAGCGCAGCGCGACAAACTATCAAAGTCCGTCCCGTCGCCCGGGAACATCGCAATACCGATGCTGGGCGTCACGGTCAGCTCATGCGACTCTATCTCGAAGGGTTCGGCGGCCGCGTGCAGCAGCTTCTCGGCCAGGTGGGCCGCGCCGAGCGCATCGGTGTCCGGCAGCACCACAATGAACTCATCCCCGCTGAGGCGCGAGACAGTGTCTTGTTCGCGCACCATGGCGATGAGGCGCCGCGCCATCGCCTGCAACAAGGCGTCTCCCACACGATGGCCGAGTGAATCGTTGATTTTCTTGAAATGGTCCAGATCCAGAAAAAGCAGCGCCAGCGACTGGGTGTGTCGTTGGGCCATGATGATCGCCGTATGGCAACGGTCTGCCAGCAAAACACGGTTGGGCAGGCCGGTCAGCGCATCGAAATGGGCCAGTTGGCGCACCTGCGCTTCGTCCAGCTTGTTCTGGGTAATGTCACGGGACAGCACCACGAAGCGCGGGCCTACCCCCGGTTGTGCAGCCTTGCGCGCCACGGAAAGTGCAAACCAGCGTTCTGCGCCCCCCTGCTGGAACAAGCGGATTTGCGCACCTGAAGCCCAGCTTTTTTGATTAGCTTCATGGATGGCGTCCAACACCGCCCGGGCGGCATCCTGCGGCATGATTTCAACCACCGATCGGCCCAGCAACTGGTCGGCTGCGGGGATCAACATATCCTTGCGAGGCACATGCGCGCTGTAATAGCGCCCCTCCAGGTCCATTTCAAACAACAGGTCGGGGATGGCATTGACCGTGGCTTCCAATTGCTGTTGCGTGGCCAGGATTTCGCTGGTGCGCTGCGCAACCAGCGCTTCGAGCTGGGTATCCCGAATACGCATGGCGTACAGCAGCCATGCGAGGTAAGCCATCAGCAGGCTGACAAAGACACCCACCAACGCCTCCAGCACCCGATCTGCCGTGTGGTACCAACCTGCAAGGGGCGCCACACTCAGTGTCCAGGCGCCATTGGGCAAAGCGAGTGTGCGCTCGACAGGGTCGATCAAGGCCTGCGCATTCCACGTCTCGATTTGCTGGCGTTCACCCGTTTCGGGCACCTTGCGCCACAACGCATAGGCATAACCGCGTTCGCTCAGCACGGGCAGACGGGCCGCATCCAGCGCCTGGGGGAACCGCAGGGTGGCATAAGAAAAACCCCAGAACCGGCGCTCGCCATCCGCTGCGGTGAGATAGATCGGCAAACGCCCCACCACCCCCAAGCCCCCTTGCGCCAATTGAAGTGGCCCTGCCAAAGTCAATTTACCTGTGTCACGCGCCAGGCGCGCCTCGCGGTTCTGCGCAATGTCCGTCAACTGGTTGAAGCCCAGGCTCTTTTCATTGCCCGCCAGCGGTGACACACAGCAAATGATGCCGTTGGGCGCCAGGCCCAGGGCGGCGATGCCCGGGTAGAAGGGCAGCATTTCAGTCGCCACCCCATCAAAGTCCAGCACTTCACCCCCCCCTTGCCGAACCAAGGCCGCCATCGCATAGGTGGCTGAAAGCGCCCGATCGATACCCCGCTGCAATGCCTGGGCATGGTCTGCTGCCAAGTCCGCTGCCAGCGCCTTGCTCTTGTCGACTTGTTGCTGCACCGAGTGACGATCCCACAACTGCACCATCAGCAGGCCAGACACCAGCACCAGCAGTGACACAAGCCACTGTCGTTGACGGGGGGTGATGTGGAGGATCAAAACGAGGGTTTGACAAGGATGAGGAGCGATTCTGCCCGATCACACACTCTTTCACGACTCCTTCGTTTTACGACCCCCATGGCAACCTTTGGGACGATGCTGAACAAGCCCCTCACGCGCTGCACATCCGTACCTCGGGCGGTCTGCGGCGTTGCAAATCCTCGCCATAGCCGCGGCCATGGCTGCGATTTGCGCCTTGCATCCCATCCCGGTGCACGGCGCGCACCATCGCGGTGACTTGTTCAGCATCGCCTTAGATCCTGGATGCCCTTGATGCAGGCGCGGTCACCGGATTGCACATTTGCATACGCGCTTAAAGATGCATACGCTATGCACATTAAATACTGTTTGGATTCTGCGATGAAACAACACTCCACAAACCCATCCCGGCACCGCCCTGGGCGCGCCACTGCCCCGGCGCAACCCTGAAAGGAAATGCACTATGTCCAGCAGCATTGAACAGGCCGCACCTTTGGTGCAAGCGCTTGAGCGCCCCTACCAACACGGGTTTGTGACAGACGTTGAATCCGACGCCCTGCCTCCGGGTCTGGATGAAGACACGATTCGCGCCATTTCACTGCGCAAACGTGAACCCGCGTTTTTGCTGCAGTGGCGACTGGCCGCATTCAAGCGCTGGCAGACCATGGAGCCCCCGGCCTGGGGACGCTTGCAGGTCGATGCCATCGACTTCCAGGCGCTTTGCTACTACTCAGCGCCCAAATCCCTCAAAGATGGCCCCAAGAGCCTGGCCGAGGTAGACCCCAAGCTGCTCGAAACCTACGAAAAACTCAATGTACCGCTGCACGAACGCGCCCGCCTGGCCGGGGTAGCGGTGGACGCTGTTTTTGATTCTGTCTCCGTAGGGACCACCTTCCGCGAGCAACTGGCCGAGGTGGGCGTGATCTTCTGCTCGTTCTCACACGCCGTGGAGCACCATCCAGAACTGATTGAACGCTACCTCGGCACCGTGGTGCCTGTGGCGGACAACTTTTATGCCGCACTCAATTCGGCGGTGTTTTCCGACGGCTCTTTCGTCTACATCCCTAAGGGGGTACGTTGTCCCATGGAGCTGTCATCGTACTTTCGTATCAACGCACGCAACACAGGCCAGTTCGAGCGCACCCTGATCATTGCCGAGGAAGGCAGCCATGTGAGCTACCTGGAGGGCTGCACGGCCCCCCAGCGCGACGAACACCAGTTGCACGCCGCTGTGGTGGAACTGGTCGCGCACGACGACGCTTACATCAAGTATTCCACCGTGCAGAACTGGTACCCCGGCGATGAACAAGGGCGCGGCGGCATTTACAACTTTGTGACCAAACGCGGGCTGTGCGCAGGGCAACGCTCGCACATTGCCTGGACGCAGATCGAAACCGGCTCGGCCATCACCTGGAAATACCCCAGCGTGGTGCTGCGCGGCGATGACTCGCGGGGCGAATTCCACTCCATCGCGGTATCCAACCACTACCAGCAGGCCGACACCGGCACCAAGATGATCCACCTGGGGCGCAATACCAAGAGCCGCATCGTCTCCAAGGGCATCAGCGCGGGCCATGCCCACAACAGCTACCGCGGGCTAGTGCGCATCGCGCCCACAGCCCAGGGCGCGCACAACCACACGCAGTGCGACTCGCTGCTCATCGGCCCGGACTGCGGGGCGCATACCTTTCCCTATATCGATACGGCGCGCAGCGATGCCCTGGTGGAGCACGAGGCCACCACCACCCGCATCTCCGAAGAACGGCTTTTTTACTGCCAGCAGCGCGGCATTGATCCGCAGGAAGCCACGGCGCTCATCGTGGGCGGTTTCTGCCAGGCCGTACTGGAAGAACTGCCGATGGAATTTGCCCTGGAAGCCAAGGCCCTGCTGGCGGTGTCTCTCGAAGGCGCTGTGGGTTGATGGGGAAAAATTCAATAAAAACAGCCTCTAGGCCATGTGCAATAAGCGCAAGAAGCTATCAAATTAATTAAAGGAAACCCCCATGACAACCCCTAGCCCCTTGCTACAAGTGCGTGACCTGCGCGTGCAAATCGGTGACCGCAACATCCTTAAATCGGTCTCTCTCGACGTGCCTGCGGGTTCCTTGGTGGTGCTGATGGGTGCCAACGGCAGCGGCAAAAGCACCTTGGGCTTGACGCTTGCGGGTCACCCGCAGTACTGCGTCACATCTGGCCAGGTGGCGCTGGACGGCCAGGATCTGCTGGCCCTGAACGCACACGAACGTGCCCGCGCCGGGCTGTTTGTGTCGTTCCAGTCGCCGCCTGACATCCCGGGTGTCAAGAACAACCTGTTTATCCGCAGCGCCCTCAACGCCGTGCGCGAAGCCCGGGGCCAGGAGCCGCTGGATGCGTTCGACTTCCTGGCCAGCGCCCGCACTGCAGCGCAGCAGCTCGGCCTGCCCGAGGCCATGCTGGCGCGTCCGGTCAATGAAGGCTTCTCGGGCGGCGAGCGCAAGCGCAACGAGCTGCTGCAACTGGCCCTGCTGCAGCCGCGCCTGGCCTTCCTGGACGAAATCGATTCGGGCATGGATGTCGATGGCGTGCGGGCCGTGGTACAGCTTGTGCACCAGCTGCGCGCCAAGGGAACGGCCTTGGTGGTGATCTCCCACTACCTGCACCTGATCGAATCGCTGGAACCCGATACCGTGCTGCGGCTGGACCAGGGCTGCATCGCAGAAACAGGAGGGCTGGAGCTGGCACGCAGCATCGCCCAGACCGGTTTTGCCCGCAGCCCCGAACTGGCGGAGGCCTGAGCCATGAACACTGCCAAAGCCGATGCGCTGACCGCCCGTGAACACCTGGCCGTGCGCGGCTGGATTGCCCCACGCAACGAATCCTTTCGCCATCTGCCACCCCCCCCAGTGCGCGCCTGGCTGGGAGACAGCGCACAGGCCAACCCGGCAAGTTGCGATGCCTCGCCCCTCGCTGGCGCAGGCTGGACGCTGCACCCCGTGGGCGACACGCTGCAATGCAGCGTTGCCGCCCGCTGGCTCGATGCCAGCGACCCGCAACAGCGGGCAGAGCTTTTTGGCGGCCTGGTTCAGCCCGGCGACAGCGACGCTGCCCCTTTTGCCTGGGCGCACCGTGCGCTGTGCCGCCAGGGCTTGCGCCTGCGTGTGGGCGCGATGCCCGAAGAAGGCTCCGGCAAAACTGTGTGGCTGCACCTGCACCACCAACCACGCAGCACCGTGGAGGCCCCTTTGCTGGTGGTGGACGTGCCCGATGGCGTGCGCTGCGTACTCATCGAAACCCACGACCGCGAACCCGCGCAATGCCAGCGCAGCGTGACGCAGAACCTGCATGTGCACCTGCATCTGGGCCAAGGCGCCATGCTGCAGCACCTGCGCATCACCGCACCCGCCGCGGGCGACCAGGTGGCCCACCTGGTGCATGCCCGGCTGGGCCAAGGAGCGCACTATGCGCAGGCCTTGGTGGCTTCTGGCAGCCAGTACCACCTCCAGCGCACGGTGCTGGACCTGCAGGGCACCCGCGCCAGCGCGCGCACGGGTGCTGTACTGTTCGCCCATGCGGCGGTGCTGGAACAGCAGGTGCACACTGCCCACAACGCCGCCCGCACCGAAAGTGCGGTGGAAACGCTGGTGTTGGCCAGCGGCCAGGCGCATGCCGTGGTCAACGCACACACCCGCATCGCCCCGGGGGCAGACGATGCCACCGTGCGCCAGCGCCTGAACGGCATTCCCCTGGCAGGCGAGCCCCGGTTGGTGCTGCGCCCGCACCTTGAAATACTGCACGACAAGGTGCAGGCTGCACACGGCGCCACCTGGGGCGCCTTGCCTGAAGATGCCTTGTTCTACGCCCGCCAGCGCGGCCTGGACGAAACCAGTGCGCGTGCACTCATCATTGAAGGCATGGCCACGGCCCTGCTGGAACGCTGCTTCGACGACCCGGACACGCTGGCCACCCTGATGGCCGATGGCTTGCTGGCGCGCACCATCGCGCAGCAGTTGGAGGCGCACCATGGGTGATCTGCAGTTTCCGCAAACACCGTCTCTGACAGCTGATTCCGTGGTGCATGGCCTGCGCGACCGGTTTCCGGTGCTGCAGCAGCGCATTCAGGGCGGCGCACTGGCCTACCTCGACAACGCTGCCACCACACAAATGCCGCTGCAGGTACTGTCGGCCATGCGCCATTTCGAGGAGAAAGACCGCGCCAATATCCATCGCGGCGTGCACACCTTGAGCCAACGCGCCACCGACGCCTTTGAACAGGCGCGCAGCGATCTGAAGCGTTTCGTCGGCGCGAGCGACGCCCATGAACTGGTCTTTACGTCGGGCACCACCGAATCGCTGAACCTGGTAGCCCAGGGGCTCTGGGCCGGTGGCACGGGCCCAGCATGGCTGCGCCCGGGGGACGAGATCATCGTCAGTGGCCTGGAACACCACGCCAATCTGGTGCCATGGCAGCAGGTTGCACGGCGCAGCGGCACCACCCTGCGCATCTTGCTGCCCGATGCGAAGGGCCGTCTGCACACAGACGACCTGGCCCGCCTGCTGACACCGCGCACGCGGGTTTTCGCGATCACTGCCTGCGCCAACGCGACCGGCGAGCGCCCCCCGTATGAGGACTTACTGGCCCTGGCAGCGCAGGCGGGCGCGCTCACCGTGCTGGATGCCGCGCAGGCCATGGCACACGCCGCGCCCAACTTGTCGCAGCTTGACTGCGATTTCATGGCCTTTTCAGGCCACAAAATGTATGGCCCCATGGGTATCGGCGCCCTGGTGGGAAAGCGCACCACGCTCGAGCGCCTGATGCCCCTGCGCCTGGGCGGCGACATGGTGGAATGGGTGACGTACGAAGATGCCGGTTTCGCCGTTCTGCCTGCCCGGCTGGAGGGCGGTACGCCCCATGTGGCCGGCGCCGTGGGCATGGCGGCGGCAGCGGCTTTCATCGACGAGGTTGGGCGCGACGTGATCGATGCCCATGTGCATGCACTGCGGGCGCATGCCGCCGCGGGCCTCGCCGCCATCGAGGGCATCACAGTGCTGGCGCCGCACGCTACACGCTCGGCCCTGGTGTCGTTCGTCGCCCGCAATGTGCACCCGCACGACATAGGCACGCTGCTCGATGGGCAAGGCATTGCAGTGCGCACCGGCCACCACTGCGCACAGCCGCTGCTGGAGCACCTGGGCGTTGGCCCGACCACACGCGCCTCGTTCGCCGTTTACAACACCCACGACGAAGTGGAACGCCTGCTGGCAGGCGTGGCCCGCGCACTGGAGATGCTGAAGTGAAACACCACCCTATGTCGCTTTGTTCCTGGGCCCTGCCAGCTTTCTGTGTCGTGGATGCCGCGCAACGCAATGGAGACCTGAAATGAACACCCCGGACAATGACCTGTACCAGGACGTGGTGGTGGAACACAAACGCGCACCGCGCAACTTTGGCCACCTTGCCCACCCCACCCACCAGGCACGCGGTACCAACCCGCAATGCGGCGACAACATTGCCGTGGAACTGGACATTCGCCAGGGCCATGTGCACGACATCCGCTTCCACGGACAGGGCTGCGCCATCTGCATGGCATCGGCTTCCATGATGAGCGAAGCCATCAAAGGCCAGGAAGTGGCAGTGGCGCGGCAGTTGCAGCAGCAGTTCCGCGCCGTACTGACCGGCGAGACCGATCCTGAAAACGCCCATCTGGGCAAACTCATCAGCCTGGCCGGGGTACGACGCTACCCCAGCCGCATCAAATGCGCCCTGCTCGGCTGGCACGCCCTCATGCATGCCCTGGCGCAGGAAGCAGACAACACAAGCGTGGCAACGCCCCACGCGGAGAAAACACCATGATGAAGCGCCAACGCGAAGATGTCCTGGTCCGCCGTTCGGTGTGCGTCGAGCGCATTCCCGATGGCTCACCCATTGATCTGGAAGCAGGCACCCTGGCGCAAATCACGCAAGCGTTGGGCTCTTCTTTTACCTTGGTGGTCGAAGGCCAACTGGTGCGCCTGCGCGGTACGGACGCCGATGCCATCGGAAAAAAAGAGCCTGCAGCGCTGGCACTGCCTGAGGTCGTCGAGGCGAAGGATGTCAGCGATCTCGTCTGGCAGACGCTGCGCACCTGCTACGACCCGGAGATTCCGGTCAACATCGTGGAACTGGGGCTGATCTACCGCTGCGTGCTGGAGCCGCTGGAAGATACCGAAAAAGTGCGCGTCGTGATCGATATGACGCTGACCGCCCCCGGCTGTGGCATGGGTGAAGCCATTGCCAACGAGGTGTGCGACAAGGTTTTGGCCCTGCCCCGGGTGGGCGAGATCACGGTCAACATGGTGTTCGATCCGCCATGGAATCGCTCCATGATGTCCGAGGCGGCCCTGCTATCCCTCGGACTATAAAAACGATCCCTGCCCACCACCAGAGTGGGCAGGATGACACACATCAACCGCCGCAGGCACCACCCGAGCAGCAAGAACCCGCTTCTTCGGCCACCTTGGCCTCGAGCTTGCTGATCAGCACCCGCCACTGTGCCGGGCCCGACTCCAGGTAGGCCCACTGGACCTGGCCTGGCGCACGGGATTCCAGCTGGTGACGCAGTGGCACGGGGTCGTGGTCGTTCACGATCTGCAGAGCCTCGCCCGCGCGCATCGCATCAAATTTCCCAAAAATCTGCACATGGCGCTCACGCGGCTCGAGGGTGCGTACATCGATCACAGGGGACTGGGTAGGAAGCATGGAGAAGCCTTTCTGGGAAAACGGAGGATAAAAATACGGGAACGCACTGCGCGTTCCCTGGGCACAAAACGAGACAGGCGGCTTTTCAGCCGTCCTTGCCATCCAGCCGGGTCTGGGCAAGCCAGGGGGTGTAAATCACAAGGTAGATCGCAAACGCCACGCACCATGCCGCAGCTGCAATGGCCAGGGCCATGCCATACCACTGCGGCACAGCGATCGGCAGCAAGACACGCAGCACAGCCGCCCCCATCACCAGGGCATAGGCCAGCACCTCGGCACGGCTGGCCTGCAGGGGCCGCCCGGTATGGCCGCGTGCAGTGCGGGTGATCATGCCGATGATCAACCCGCCCGTGGTTCCCACAGCAAAAGCGTGCACCGCCGCCGACGCTACCACCCAGCCTACCTGGGCCATGGCCAACAGTACAAAACCCACAGCAATCCAGGCATAGGAGGCATGCAGAATCCACAAAATGGGGCGCTTGCGCGTGACCAGCGGGTGCCACTTCCACAAACGCACAGCATGCGCCACAGCGGCCAATACGCAGGCGACCAGAGTCCACAGACCCGCCGGGGCAAACACCCACAGCGCCAAGGCCAGCGCGGTCACTGCCAGCGTGCCCAGTTCAAAACGGCGAGACACCGTAATCACCAGCCCCGGAGTTACGCTCTTGGTAAACATGGGCACGACCCGCCCTGCCATGACGCATTCGATCATCACGATCAACGCCAGGCCGGCATACAGCGGCGAGAGAGGCGACAAGTCGATCACACCCGTGGCGGCCAGGTGGAATGCGAGGTTGGCCAACGACATCAGCAAGAGAATGGAGATGAGCGGTATGTTGCGCTTGTTTCCCGATTTCAGCAGGACCCGCAAGAGGATGCCGGCCACGATCGGCAGCAACGCCACATCCAGCACCGCATACACCGCGTAGGGCGCAGTCACTGCAGCCACGCGCGCCGCCAGCCACAGCAAAGCCAGCGCCCCCAGAACCGCCCCGCGCGGCGTGGGCAGCCCGGTCCATGCCTTCACCGCCGTCAGCAAGAAGCCGACGATGACGCCTGCCGCAAAGCCGAACAGCATCTCGTGCGCATGCCAGAGCAAGGGGCTGATGGGCAGATCCAGGCGTGCATGCCCCAGAAACACGGCAATCCACAACGGCACCGACAGGCAGGCCAGGAGCGCTGCTCCCAGATAAAACGGACGAAATCCCAAGCGCAGCAAAGGCCAACCCTGAAGAACAGCGGGGGGTTGTGCCTGCGCGGCTGGGGTCAGTAAGGGCGAAATGGGTTGATTCATGGAGGCATGACCACAGCACCTGCCTTCAGGGACTCATGGTCTACAAAAGATTCATTTTGTCTGAATCTTAATACCTATCAGCCCGCAATGCAATCCCCACGCCCTCAAGAGACGGCTAGATTGATGACACGCCCTAGAAGCTCTCCCAGTCATCGCCGCCTTTGCCTTGGGCCGACGCCGGTGGCACTGCAGATGGGGGTATAGGCCGGGCCTTGGGCGGAGCCGACGGTTTGGGCGCGGGCGCCTTCAAACCCGGCGCCTTGCTCCGTGCAGGCGCCGCAAAAGGAGGTTGCTTTGCCAGCGCAGGGCGCGCGGGTGGTGTCGCTGCCCGGGCTGGCGTGGCAGGGCTGAGTGCCAGCTTGAAGACCGCTACAGACTGCACCAGCTCTCCAGCCTGGCTATTGAGGCTACTGGCCGCCGCTGCCATTTGCTCCACCAAAGCAGCATTTTGCTGTGTGGCCTGGTCCATCTGCGTGACCGCTTCGCCCACCTGCGCCACCCCTGAGCTTTGCTCGCTGCTCGCGGCACTGATCTCACCCATGATGTCGGTCACCCGCCGAATCGCCGCCACCACTTCGGTCATCGTCGCTCCCGCCTTGTCCACCTGGGCGTTGCCTTGCTCCACGCGCTCGACACTGGCAGAAATCAAGTTCTTGATCTCCTTGGCCGCCTCGGCGCTGCGCCCCGCCAGGCTGCGCACTTCGCTGGCCACGACGGCAAAGCCCCGTCCCTGCTCACCCGCGCGGGCGGCTTCCACCGCAGCGTTCAGGGCCAGGATGTTGGTCTGGAAGGCAATGCCGTCGATCACGCCAATGATGTCGGCGATCTTCTGGCTGCTGGTGTTGATGCCCTTCATGGTTTCCACCACCTGGGCCACCACTTCGCCGCCCTGCTGCGCCACGCTCGATGCATTCACTGCCAGCTGATTGGCCTCGCGGGCGTTGTCGGCGTTCTGGCGCACCGTGCTGCTCAGCTCTTCCATGGATGCCGCTGTCTCTTCCAGTGCACTGGCCTGCTGCTCTGTGCGCGCCGACAGGTCGTGGTTGCCCTGGGCAATCTCGGCGCTCGCCGTTGCTACGTTCTCGGAACCTTCACGCACCCGTGTCACGATGCTGGCCACGTTGTCGCGCATGGATTGAATGCCGTGCATCACACTGGTCTCATCCTTGCTCTGAGGCATATCCACCGCCAGATCGCCTTGCGCAATGCGGTGCGTGATGGCATTGAGCAAAGAGGGTTCTCCCCCCAACTGCCGCAGGATGCTGCGCGCAATCCAGAAACCAATCAAACCCAGACCCAGGGCCAAAAGCACTGCAACCCCACCCGCCTCGCCCAACCGCTGCAAGAAGGTCGCCTGTACCGTATCAACGTACACGCCGGAGCCCACAATCCAGCCCCAGGGTGCAAAACCTTTGACGTAGGCCGCTTTTTCCACCGGCACATCGCTGCCCGGCTTGGGCCACAGATAGTCCACAAAGCCAGCACCATCCTTTTGCACCACCTTGACAAACTCTACATAGAGGTATTTGCCCGTAGGATCCTTGCGCTGGCTTTGGTCCTTGCCCTCCATGTCTGGAACGATGGGATGCATAACCACCTTGGGCTGCATGTCATTGATCCAGAAATATTCGGTTTTGTTGTAGCGCAGTGCCCGTACCGTATCCATCGCGCGCTGCTTGGCTTCGTCGTCGGTGATGGTGCCCTTGGTCGCCTGCGCGTGGTAGTGGGCAATCACGCCATGGGCGGTTTCCACGGCCTGGCGTACGCTGGCCTGGCGCTCCTGCAGGATCAGACTGCGCTCAGACACCATGATGATGGCCACCAGGGCGAGCATGGCCAGCATGGCAGCCCCCACCAACCACCCGAGTCGCCGGGAAACACTGAGCTGGCTGAACGAAATCATAAAAATTTTCCTGGTTGGGGTCGCGTAGGTAGTTATCTTATGCCGCCGCCCACACAAGTCGCATGAGCGACAGAAAAAAGTCACGATACCGTTTTTTTCTCCGGTTTACGAGAGGTCATCTACCGTTGTGCAGCATGGGTAACGAATGTCCAACCCACCGCTACGGCCCCAGGCACATCCCCGTCTTCATTGGAAAGCTTTGCCCACTTGACAGCGTCATACCCCTGGAAAAATGCCAGTTCGCCTGCCTTTGATTGCCCTGGAGACCTGATGCCCTTGAACAGCACCCTCCCGGGAACACACCCACGCCATACCGCTGCCCGGCCTGCACTTGCTGTGCCATGGAATTTCGCACACCCTGGGAACTGGGAGCCGTACTCACGGCGTGGCCCTTGCTGCAGCGTGCACCACTGGGCGATGGCCATTCGGTCATCGTCTTTCCGGCCCTGACGGCCGGGGACCCCGGTGGGCTATGGCCAACCGTCTGAGCCAGCCCCATGGCCCGGGCACGGCTCGCGGCGCTGATCTCACCCATGATGTCCATGACACTGCGGATATCCGTCACAACTTCGGTCATGGTGGTCCCGGTTTTATCCACCAGGGCGCTGCCCTGCCCTACACCACCTGCGCTCGAGCAGCACAACGCCTGCCACGCAGCAAACGGCCAAAAAATAAATTTTTGATAGCTGCTAACGCTTACGGCATCAGCGCAAAAGGCTAAAAACACTGCACATCAAAATGACGGCTCACCCGTCGATAAGCAACCCATCATTGCTGGATGCCCCATGAAAAAAGCATGCAGAAGTCGCCCTCTGCATGCTTTTGGGTGGGGCAGCACAGTGTCACTGACACTGCGCCTGGCGTCAGGCCTTAGCCTTCTCGTAGTTGGCCAGGCCGTCCACGATTTCCTTGTGTGCGGCTTCGATGCCTTCCCAGCCCAGCACCTTGACCCACTTGCCTTCTTCCAGGTCCTTGTAGTGCTCGAAGAAGTGGCTCAAGGCCTTGAGGCGTGCGGGGTTCACGTCTTCAATGTTCTTCCAGGCGGAGTACATACCCAGCACCTTGTTCGTGGGTACAGCCAGCACCTTGCCGTCAATGCCGGCTTCGTCTTCCATCTTCAGGATGCCCAGCGCACGGCAAGGCACGACCACGCCGGGGTGCAGTGGGTAGGGGGTGATGACCAGCACGTCCACCGGGTCGCCGTCACCGCTGAGGGTGCGCGGCACATAGCCATAGTTGGAGGGGTAGTACATCGCCGTCGTCATGAAACGGTCGACGAAGATGGCGCCCGACTCCTTGTCCACTTCGTACTTGATCGGGTCGGAGTCCATGGGAATCTCGATGACCACGTTGAAGGATTCGGGAACATTCTTGCCAGGGGTGACGCTATTGAGGGACATGGTGGTCGTTCGCGTTGAAGTTTGATGAGGATTAAAGAATTCAGGTCGGGATTAACCCTCATTTTACCGGCGCGCCCCTTTCTTGGCGCTTGCACGCCATTTTTCAGGGTAAATTGACCGCGTTGGCCAATCGTCTCCCGGTATGGGGCACGAGGAAGCAACGCAGCGGAGACATTCCCCATGCGTTGTGTCTCCTCCCGTGCGAAACAACACCCTGGAGATACAAGAATGGCTGGAAATACAGCGCTGACTTCCCCTCTCATCCTCGCCCTGGTCTGTGGGCTGATCGCCGTGGCCTACGGCATCTGGGCCCGAGGCTGGATTCTTTCCAAAGACGCGGGCAACGCCCGCATGCAAGAGATTGCCGCCGCCATCCAGGCGGGGGCCGCCGCCTATCTGGCGCGGCAGTACAAGACCATTGCCATCGTCGGCGTGGTGCTGGCCGTGCTCATTGGCCTCTTTCTGGACAGCAAGACGGCCATTGGCTTTGTCATTGGCGCCGTGCTCTCGGGCGCCTGCGGCTTCATCGGCATGAACGTGTCGGTGCGTGCCAACGTGCGCACCGCGCAGGCCGCCACGCAGGGCATCGGCCCGGCGCTCGATGTCGCCTTTCGCGGCGGCGCCATCACCGGCATGCTGGTGGTGGGCCTGGGCCTGCTGGGGGTCACCGGTTTTTATTGGTTCCTGGTGGGCAGCAACCCGGTGGCAGACCACACACTGGCCAATCTGCTCAACCCGCTGATCGGCTTTGCCTTTGGCTCGTCGCTGATTTCCATCTTTGCGCGCCTGGGCGGCGGCATCTTCACCAAAGGCGCCGACGTGGGTGCCGACCTGGTGGGCAAGGTCGAGGCCGGCATCCCCGAGGATGACCCGCGCAACCCCGCCGTGATCGCCGACAACGTGGGCGACAACGTGGGCGACTGTGCCGGCATGGCCGCCGACCTGTTCGAGACCTACGCCGTCACGCTGATTGCCACCATGGTGCTGGGCGCATTGATGCTGACCGCTGCCCCAGTGAGCGCCGTGATGTACCCACTGGCGCTGGGTGCGGTCTCCATCGTGGCATCCATCATTGGCTGCTTCTTCGTCAAGGCCTCGCCGGGAATGAAAAACGTGATGCCAGCGCTCTACAAGGGCCTGGCGATTGCCGGGGTGCTTTCGCTGATTGCCTTCTGGTTCGTTACCGCCTGGATCATTCCCGACAACGCCCTGGGCGGCACGGGCGCGCAGATGAAGCTGTTTGGCGCATGCGCCACCGGCCTGGTGCTCACCGCAGCGCTGGTCTGGATCACCGAGTACTACACCGGCACGCAGTACAAGCCGGTGCAGCACATTGCACAGGCCTCCACCACCGGCCACGGTACCAACATCATTGCCGGCCTGGGCGTGTCCATGCGCTCCACCGCCTGGCCCGTGATCTTTGTCTGCGCCGCCATCCTGGTGTCGTACTCGCTCGCTGGGTTGTTCGGCATTGCCGTGGCGGCCACCTCCATGCTCAGCATGGCGGGCATCGTGGTGGCACTGGACGCCTACGGGCCGATTACCGACAACGCTGGCGGCATTGCCGAAATGGCCGAAATGCCCAGCAGCGTGCGTGACATTACCGACCCGCTGGACGCCGTGGGCAACACCACCAAGGCCGTGACCAAGGGCTACGCCATTGGTTCGGCCGGTCTTGCATCACTGGTGCTTTTTGCCGACTACACGCACAAGCTCGAAAGCTATGGCCAGGCGATTACTTTCAACCTGTCCGACCCCATGGTCATCGTCGGCCTGTTCATCGGCGGCCTGATTCCCTACCTGTTCGGTGCCATGGCCATGGAGGCCGTGGGCCGCGCAGCCGGCGCCGTGGTGGTGGAAGTGCGCCGCCAGTTCCGCGACATCAAGGGCATCATGGAGGGCACAGCCAAGCCCGAATACGGCAAGGCTGTGGACATGCTGACCAGCGCCGCCATCAAGGAAATGATCGTCCCCAGCCTGCTGCCCGTGGTGGTGCCGATTGTGGTTGGCCTGCTGCTCGGCCCCAAGGCGCTGGGCGGCCTGCTGATGGGCACCATCGTCACCGGCCTGTTCGTCGCCATTTCCATGTGTACCGGCGGCGGTGCCTGGGACAATGCCAAGAAGTACATCGAAGACGGCCACCACGGCGGCAAGGGCTCAGAGGCGCACAAGGCCGCCGTCACCGGCGACACCGTGGGCGATCCGTACAAAGACACCGCTGGCCCGGCTGTGAACCCGCTGATCAAGATCATCAACATCGTGGCGCTGCTCATCGTGCCACTGGTGGTGAAGTTCCACGCCGGCTGAAGGTGCTGCCCAGGCGGCCTGACTACTGAAACGGCTGCTGACCAAAGGGGCTTTGCGCCCCTTTTTCGATGCGTCCGTGACAATGGCCGCGCAACCGATACCGTTTGGCCGAAAGCGACGCCTTCAAACCCGCGCAACATGGCACCACGACTACGAAATGGGCCCATGAACCACGCTACTTCATCCTCCGCCGGTCCCGACATCGCGCTCTACCACCAGGTCGTGCGCGCCTCTTTGGCGCATTCCGGCCATCTTTTGGAGCGCGTCATCGAATCCGCCCGCAGGGCTCTGCAAGCACGCGAAGACCAGGCCCGCACCCCCGGCGAGAGCCACAGCATCATGCACGCGCGGCAGCACCTCGTCCGTGTCGGCTCCGTCATGTGCGAGCGATTTCCTGGCGCCCTGGAGCAAGCCGTAGCCAAAGGTGCTGACCGAGAGCAGCCCGCGACACGGTCGCTTTTTTCGGTCCAGTTTGACGAGCTGGAGCTGATGGACGAGTCACAAATCAGCGAGAGCGTCGAGCGTGCGCGTGCAAGGCAGGTGCTCGCCGAGGCCGTGGCAACGCCCTTGGCCGATCTGAACGCGCTCATGAGCGCAGCGCAAGGCCAATCCACCGTGGACCCCGGGCACAACCCCCTGCAACCCGAGCTATTTCTGCAGGCCCTACAAACCGTGGTCGGGCAGATGCAGCCGTCCGACCCGGTGCGGCGGGACTGGATGGGGCACTTGGCCGAGGCGATGGGCAAAGAGCTTATGGCCCTGTATCTCCAGTTGATCGGGCAGTTGCAGGAAAGCGGCATCAAGCCTGCCGGTTTTGCGGTTCGCCAGCAAGGCGGCAACTACGTCTACGTGAAGCCCGTGGGTGCAGAAGGCCACGCTCCCGGGTTCGGTCCGGAATCCGCACAGTGGCGTACGGACGGAACATATACACCCGCGCAGCTTGCCCCCGCAACCGCAACAGCCCCCACCCAAACCCTGCTGACGCTGCACCAGTTACACCGACTGCTGACAGGCGAGCTGGCCGATGGCCCAGCACCCGAAATGCCTTTCTCTGAACGGTTTTCGCGCGAGTTCGAAAGCACCTCCGACCGCACGGCGGCACCCGCACCGGACTTTGACATCACCGTGCCGGCGGCTTTTGAAGCGCTCCAGGAAATGAACCAGGTGGATCGCATGATGGAGCGGCTGGGCAACCGGGGCCCGCAGGCCTTGGCGGCCCCGTTGGCTGCAACCACCACGGCGCCACACAAAGCGGGGCTTGGCCAGGCCTTGAGCATGGAAGTGATGTCGCTCATGCTGGACAACATCGAACGCGATGACCGTCTGCTCTGGCCAGTGCAGCAGCTCGTCAAGTCGCTGGAACCTGCCCTCTTGAAACTGGCGCTGGCAGACCCGCGATTTTTCAGTGACAAGGACCATCCCGCACGCCGCCTGTTACAGGAGATGACGGACCGCAGCCTGGCCTTTGACAGCCTCGAAGCCCAAGGCTTCGAGAGTTTCATGCAGCCACTGATCGATGTGGTGGGTCCATTGACGCAGTCGCCCATTGAAGACCAGGAACCGTTTGCACATGCCCTGGAACAATTGCTGGGCGCCTGGGCCGCGCGCGAGAAAAAGCACGAAGACGAGCGCCTGCGTGCCATCGAAGCCCTGCGCCATGCCGAGCAACGCAACCTGCTCGCCGCCAGGATGGCGCGGGAGATTCGGCTACTGCCCCAAATCGACGCGATCCCGGCCGAAGTGGCGCGCTTTCTGCTGGGCCCCTGGATCCAGGTGATGGCCCAGGCCCGTCTGGATGACCACAGCGGCAGCAACGACCCGGGCCGCTTCCGGGAGGCGGTGGACGCGCTGATCTGGAGTGCACAACCCCAGCTCACCCGCATCAACGTGGCCCGCCTCGCCCGCCTCTTGCCCAAGCTGCTCTCCCGACTACATGAAGGCCTTAACGCCATTGACTACCCACCTGCGAAGACGCGCGCGTTCTTCGAGCTGCTGATGCAATTGCACCAGCAGGCCTTTGTACCCGGCGGCACGGCACCAATCCCGCCCCACACGCCCTCATCCCCTGCACACAAAAATGTGCCCACGCTGGAGGCGGACGAACCCTGGATTGCACCGTCTGAAGTGGCGGAATCCGGGTTCATGGACGAACCCTCGGGCACCCAGCCAACAAACCCTGGCGGCGAAACAGCCCACAGCCCGGCCATGGGCGCTGTGCAAGGCCTGGAGATCGATGTCGGAACCTGGGTCAACCTCCTGGTGGAGGACAAGTGGGAGCGCACGCAGCTATCGTGGATTGGATCCCATGGCAACCTGTTCCTGTTCACCAACGCCTACGGCCATACCCAATCGATGACCAGGCGACTGCTCGATAAGCTGCTCGCCCGTGGCTCCCTGCGGGTCATTTCCGGGCAGACCGTGGTGGCGGGCGCGCTCGACGCCGTGGCACAAGCCGCCCTGCGCAACAGCCTGGACACAGGCGAGTAGCCGGCTTTTCACGCACGGTGCATGTGCATCACCCATCGGCGCCTCGCGCAGCTTCTTTTGTCGGCCTAAAACTCTGAAGAAATGGCCGCCTGTAGCAAGGCACTCGCCGGGGCAACCAATACTTGCATGTCGTCCACGCGCCCTTGCTCGATGGCCTGCAGCACCAGTTCGTGAATACCACCCACCACCGCCAGCGCCATAGTGGGCTGCAGCGGTGACTTGCGCAGGCGTGCGCCGGGACGCTGGTTCACCACCTCCAGCATCAGGTCGGCCAACTGGCCATGCACACGGCGGCGCACCGCCAGTCCCGCAGCGCCCAAACCCAGGATATCGATGAACAGCGTGCGCAGCAGCACCGGGCGGCGTGAGAGCGCCGCCAGATAGGCCGCCATGGCCTGCTCCACCTGCACCTGCCATTCGCTGTGCGGGTCGATCGCAGCGCGCAGCGCGGCCGTGGCCTCGTCGGTGGCTGCAACGTACAGCGCCATCAGGCATTCAGCCTTGTCGGCGAAATGCTCGTAAAAAGTGCGCCGCGACACGCTGGCCTCGCGCACCACGTCTGCAATGGTGGTCTCGGCGTAGCCTTTTTCCGCCACACAGCGCGCCATGCCGTCCAGCAGGCGGGCACGGTGCCCAGTGGGATCGTTGCAGTCTGCGTTCATGGTCATTTCATTCCCCGGAACAATCGGTACTTGACAGTACCACAACTTTCTTCGATGATTCGTGTCGCTTGGTACTAGTCAGTACCACTCGTTGAATCACCGCCCAACGGCCCACCCATGACATCGCAACTCACGCCCCGTGCGCACCTTCTCACCAGCGTCGCTGCGCTGTGCCTGCTGGCCCAGCCCGCTCTCGCGGCCCCCATGGACTTCGGCACCGCACTGCAGCACATGGCAGCATCGTCCGACCGCCTCGCTGCATCGCGCCAGGCCGTGGACAGCGCCGCCTGGCAGCGCCGCGCGGTCGAAAGCCTGGGCGGTCTGAGTGTCAGCCTGACCGGCGCTGCCTATGCCTACAACGCCAACCTCGACGTGGACCTGAACCCGCTGAGCCAGGCCCTGCCCGGCATCGCATCACAGCTGCCGCCCCAGCTGGGAGGCATGGTGGCGCAGCTGCCGCACCTGCCCGCCAGCTACACGCTCAACCGCCACAAGACGGACGTCACGGCTTCGGTCAATGCCGTCTATCCACTCTACATGGGTGGTATTGACAACGCCGCACGTGGCCTGGCCGATGCCCGCACCCGCGAGGCCCAGGCCGACAGTGCGCGCGTCAGCGACGAACTGGCCTCGCTACTGGTACAGCGTTACTTTGGCGCCCAACTGGCCGACCGCGCAGCCGTGCTGCGCGAAACAGCGCTGCAGAGCATCGAAAAGCACGACGCGGCCGCGCAAAAAATGCTGGACGCAGGCGTGATTGCCAAGGTCGAGCGCCTGCAAGCACGCTCGGCCCTGGAAGACGCCCGCAAGAATGCCCGCAAAGCGCGCGACGATGCCGACCTGGCCACCACCGCGCTGACCCGCACCGCCCGCGCCGAAGAGCGCGTGCAACCCACCAGCCCGCTGTTCGTCAACAGCCAACCCGTGCAGCCGCTGGACTACTTCATTGACGCCGCACTGGCCCGCCACCCGGGCCTGGAAAAAATCGCCGCCAAAAAGGCGCAGGCCAGCCAGTTGCACGCCGCCGATGAGGCCCTGCGCCGCCCCCAAGTGTTTGCCTTTGGGCAGCGCCAGATCAAGAGCGGCAACGCCGACTGGGTGGCCGGTATTGCCGTGCGCTGGACGCTGTGGGATTCCATCGACCGCAAAGCCCTGGCCGCTTCGTCCCAGGCGCAGGTCGAGCAGGCCGAGCGCACCGGCGCCCAGGCGCGCAGCGACATCGCCCTGCTGGTCGAGAAAAACTGGCTGGCGCTGGAGCAGGCGCGGCGCCAATATTTCGCGCAGCAGGCCGGTGTGGACCTGTCCGCCGAAGTGCTGCGCCTGCGCGAAGCGGGCCTGCGCGAGGGCACCAGCACCACGCTGGACCTGATCGATGCACAACTGAACAACGCCAAGGTGCAAACCGAACGCGCACAGGCCGCCCACGACTACGTGCTGGCATTGGCCGCCCTGCTCGAGAGCAGCGGCCTGTCGGATGAATTTGCAAACTACATGGCGCAAGCCGATGTGAAGGTGGATTGAGATGAACGCAAAGACAAAAACCGCCGCAGCGGTCACCTTGGGCCTGGCTGTTGCCGCCTTTACGGGTTATGGACTGTGGCAGGCAGGGCAGCCCGCACCTGAAGTGTTCCAGGGCCAGATGGAAGCGCGCGAAGCCGACATTGCCCCCAAACTCAGCGCCCGCATTGCGCAGGTGCTGGTGAAAGAAGGCGACCAGATTACCGTGGGCACACCGCTGGTGCGCCTGGACAGCCCCGAAGTCGCCGCCAAGATGGCCCAGGCCACGGCCGCCCAGGCCGCAGCCCAGGCCGTGGCCCGCAAAGCCGAGAACGGCGCACGCCCGCAAGAGATCGAAATGGCGCGCCTGACCTGGCTGCGCGCCCAGACCGCCGCCGAGTTGGCCGACACCTCGTTCCAACGCGTTGAAGGCCTGGCCCGTGAAGGCCTGATTGCCACGCAAAAACGCGACGAGGCCGATGCCCACCGCAAAGCCAGCCGCGACCAGGCGCTGGCCGCCAAGGCGCAGTACGACATGGCCCGCGCCGGTGCCCGCCCCGAAGACCAGGCGGCGGCGGCCGCGCAGGCCCGCCAGGTGGCCGGTGTGGTGGCCGAAGTGCAGGCCGCGCAGGCCGAGACCGAACTCAAAAGCCCGGTGGCTGGCGAAGTGGCCAAGGTACTGGCGCGCGTGGGCGAACTCTCGCCCCAGGGCGTAGCCGTGGTGTCGGTGGTCGATCTGTCAGACCAGTGGGTGGTGCTCAACGTGCGCGAAGACCGCCTGCAACGCTTTGCCGTGGGCACCGAGTTTGATGCCACCCTGCCGGCCCTCGGCGATCAGCCCGTGCGTTTCAAGGTGTACGCCAACAGCGCGCTGCCCGACTTCGCCACCTGGCGTGCCACGCGCGCTGGCCAGGGCTTTGATGTGCGCACCTTTGAGGTACGCGCCCGCCCCGTGACCGCCCTGCCCGGCGCACGCCCCGGCATGAGCGTGTTGGTCAAAAATTTATAACAAATTGACCTCTAGCGCTTTATCCATAAGTGCTACCAGCTATGAATTCAATAGTACACAGTGCCCAGCGTGAAGCCCGGCGCTTGCGCCGCAGCCCCTGGGACCTGGCCATGATCACCTGGGTGCCGCTGCTGGCCGTTGCGCTGCTGTGGTGGATTTTTTCTGCCGGTGTGCCCCACGGCTTGCCCATTGGCGTGCAGGACGAAGACCATTCCACCCTCTCGCGCCAACTCACCCGCATGCTGGACGCCACACCCGGCCTGCACGTGGCGCGGCCGATCAGCGGCAGCCTGGAGGCGCAAGCCGCCCTGCGCAGCACGGAGCTTTACGCCGTCGTGGTGATCCCACGCGACTTTGCGCGCGATGTAAAGCAAGGCCACGTGGGCAACGTCACGCTCTTGCACAACGCACAACTGGGCACGCATTCGGGCCTGATCCAGCGCGATGTGCGCGCGGCCGTGGGCACGCTTTCGGCCGGGGTGGAGTTGTCTGCACGCGCCAAGCGCGGCGAATCCGCACAGGCCGCGCGGGTGGCCATGGACCCGATCCACACGCAACTGGTGGGTCTGTTCAACGTGGCGGGCAACTATGAGCAGTTTCTGGCGACCGGGCTGATTCCCGCGCTGCTGCACATCCTGGCCATGACCGCCGGTGCCTGGGCCGTGGGCCGTGAACTGCGCGACCGCAGCCTGGGCGACTGGCTCGGGCAGCGCGGCCAACCCACACGCACGGCGGGCGCCCTGGTGGGCAAGCTGCTGTGGTCCTGGCTCAGCCTCACGCTCGTCGGCCTGCTGTCCCTGGTGGGGTTGACCTGGGGGCGCGGCTGGCACCCCAGTGGCAGCATCGCCTGGGTGGCTGCAGCACTGGCGCTGCTGGTGGGGCTGTCGGTGGCGCTGGGCGCGCTGCTGGCGGCGCTGACGCGCTCGCTGCGCATGGCGCTCTCGGGCGTAGGTTTTTTCTCGGCACCTGCGTTTGCCTTCAGCGGCGTGGCGTTTCCGCTGCTGGCCATGTCGGCCAGCGCACGGGCCTGGGCGCTGGCCATGCCGTTCACGCACTACATCGCCCTGCAAACCGCGCAACTGCAAATGGGCGCGCCCATTGCCGCCAGCGCAAGCACCATGGCAGGGCTGCTGCTGGCCACCGTGCTGGCGCTGCTGCTGTGCGTGCCCTTGCTGCAGGCAGCGCTAGGCCAGCCACAGACCTGGGGAAAACGTTGATGAACCATTTATGGACCCGCGCCTTGGCAGCGTGGCGCGATGCCCTGGCGGTGGTGGTGCGCGACAAGGGCGTACTGCTGCTTCTGGTCGCCGCACCCGTGCTGTACGGCTTTTTCTACCCCTGGTTCTACGCCACCGAAGTGGTCACGCAAGTGCCAGTGGCCGTGGTGGACCTGGACCACTCCAGCCTCTCACGCCAGATCACGCGCCTGGCGCAGGCCGACCCGAACATCGCCGTAACCCTCGTCACGGGCAACGAGCAAGAGGCACGCGAGGCGCTCTGGAACGGCGCCATTGGCGGCTACGCCGTGCTCCCCGCCGACCTGCAGCGCAAGGTGCTGCGCAGCGAAGCGACCGTGGTCAACGTCGAAGGCAACGGTGCCTACACCCTCATCAACAAGGCGGTGCAGCGCGGCTTTGCCGAAGCCGTGGGTACGGCATCGGCGGCGGTGGAAATCCGCATGCTGCAAGCGCACGGCCAGAGCGCCCTGCAGGCGCAGGCTAGCCGCAATCCCGTGCAACTACACACCGTAGCGCTGTTCAACCCCACCGAGGGCTATGGCAGCTACGTGGTGCCCGCCGTGGCGCTGCTGATCCTGCAACAGACGCTGCTGATGGGTGCTGCCATGCTCGCCGGCACCTGGGTCGAGACAGGGCAGCACCGCGCCAGCCCCGGCACCTGGTGGGCACGCCTGCTGGCACTGTGCACACTGGGCATGGTCAGCGGCCTGCTGTATTTCGGCTGGATCTTCATCTGGCAAGACTACCCGCGCGGCGGCAACCCCTGGGGTGCGCTGGTGCTGCTGCTGTGCTACGTGCCCACCAACGCCGCTCTGGGCATGCTGCTGGGCCTGTGGATGGGCAACCGCGAGCGCGCGCTGCAGGTGCTGCTGTTTACCACCTTGCCAATGGCTTTCATGGCGGGATTTTCGTGGCCGGTGCAAGCGCTGCCGCTGCCGCTGCAATGGTTGCGCTGGCTGCTGCCCAGTACGGCGGGCGTACAGGCCTCGCTGCGGTTGAACCAGCTGGGCGCGCCCCTGGCCGATGTGCTGCCGCACCTGGGCGTACTGCTGGCATTGTTGGGCGCCAGTGTGGTGGGTGTGCTGTGGAAGGCGGCCCTACCCAGGCCAATCGACACCCGGGCCTAGCCAGCTCCCCTGGCAGCCCAGCAGTTCCGTCGTTGCCAGACGCGCCCGCCGCTGGCCCACACCCAAGGCATCCCGGGTCGGCTCCGGTGCAGCGCCCCCCTGGCGCCACCAGGGCTGCAGCCATTGCCAGGCGCGCATGCGCGCCTTCAACGGCAGTGCTGTGGGGTGGGGTTGTGCGGCTTTGGGCGTCGCCGCTTCGAGCGTACGCTGCGCTGCCCGCTCCCGCTCTACCGCCAGCGCCGTATCGCGCACTACCACAGCCGCCCGCAGGCGCAGCACCTGGGCCTGCAGACCCTCAATTTCGGCCTGTTGCTGCGCCATGATGCGACTGCAGCGCTCCTGCGCAGCGCCATAGGCGCGGCAGAGCACCACATGCTCTTGCGGGACCGTGGTTGCGGGCGAAAGGATAGGGATGGAGCGCATGGTGCTGGCCTGCTGTAGAAAGGACAGGTCAGATATTAAATGAGAATAATTCTCATTGCAAAAACGGCAACGCTGTCACCAGGGTCAAATCCGGTTCCGTCCCTCGCTTGCACGCCCTTGGTTTTCGGCTCCGTAAAGTCAGTTGCTGATCTGCACCCAGAGCTTGTCGAGTCTTTTCACGCTGACAGGCTGCGGCGTGCGCAGCTCCTGCGCAAAAAAGCTCACGCGCAACTCTTCGAGCAGCCAGCGCAGCTCCTGCATGCGCGCGTCGACTGCGCCCTTGCGCTCGGCCACCAGGCGCCAGTAGCGCTGCTCGTGTGGGCGCAGCTCCATCAGCTTGGCGGCGTCGCGGGCTGGGTCGGCGCGCAGTTTGTCCAGGCGTGCGGTGATGGCCTTGAGGTAGCGGGCAAAGTGCGCCAGCTGCGGCCAGGGCGCGGCTGTCAAAAAGTTTTTCGGCACCAGGCGTTGCAATTGCTGTTGTGCGTCCTGCACAGAATCGGGCGCAATCTTGGTGTCCTTGATCTTGCGCGCTGCTGCTGCGTATTCGATAAGGATGGTGCCCGCCAGACGCGCCACTTCGTTGGCAATCAAGGTGAGGCGCCCGCGCCCTTCCTGCACGCGGCGCTCGAACTGTTCCGCATTGGTGGGCAAGGGCTCCAGCAAAAAAGCGCGGTCCATCGCCACGTCGAGGATCTGGCTGCGCAGCTCCTCCTGCGTGCCCAGCGGTATGTAGGCCACGGCCATCTTTTGCAGGTCGGGAATGTTCTTTTCCAGGTACTTGAGGGCGTCTTTGATTTGCAGTGCAAAAAGGCGGCGTAGCCCGGCACGGTGCTTGGTAGCGGCCAGCGCGGGCTCGTCGAACACTTCGATGGTGACGGCATCACCCGCGTCAATGAGCGCAGGAAAGCCGATGAGCTGCTGCCCGCCCCGGCCGATTTCCATCAACTCGGGCAGCTCGCCAAAGGTCCAATGGGTATAGCGCGCCTCGGCGTGTACCGTGGGCACCGCAGGTTTTGCTTTGCTTTTGATAGCTGCTTGCGCTTGACCAGTAAGCGCTGGAGGCTCATTTGTCTCTAATTTTTTGGCTTCTTGAGCGTTGCTGCTCAACTTGAGCCCCGCCAGCGCCTGGAAGGCCCCGCGTGCCTTGGCGCCCCACTCGGCCTTGAGCGCGCCCAAGTTGCGGCCCTGGCCGAGCTGGCGGCCATGCTCGTCCACCACGCACAGGTTCATGAACAGGTGCGTGCTCAGCATGTCGAGTTTGAAGTCGGCGCGCTTCACATCGAGCGATGTTTCATCGCGCACCTGTTTGAGCAGCGCGTCCACCAGGCCGACGTGCCCGATGCGGTCGGGCGTGCCCAGCAGCTCGGCCAGGCGGGCAGCCGATTCGGGCAGCGGCACAAAGCGGCTGCGCGGGCGCTGCGGCAGGCTTTTGAGCAGCGCCTGGATTTTGTCCTTGAGCATGCCGGGCACCAGCCATTCACAGCGCTCCTCGCTCACCTGGTTGAGCACAAACAGCGGCACCGTCACCGTGACGCCGTCGCGCGCATCGCCCGGCTTGTGCAGGTAGCTCGCCTGGCAGTCCACGCCGCCCAGGCGGATCATTTTGGGGAAGGCGGCGGTGGTGATGCCCGCCGCCTCATGGCGCATGAGCTCATCGCGGGTGAGGCGCAGCAGCTCGGGGCGCTTGGCCACTTCCTGCCGGTACCAGTGCTCAAAGGCGCGGCCATTGGTGATGTCCTGCGGAACCTGCTGGTCGTAGAAGGCGAAGATGAGTTCTTCGTCCACCAACACGTCCTGGCGGCGCGACTTGTGCTCCAGCTCCTCCACCTTGGCGATGAGTTTTTCGTTGGCAGCCAGGAACGGCAGGCGTTTGGCCCAGTCGGGCAGGACATCGCCCGCCACCAGCGCCTGGCGGATAAACATCTCGCGCGCAGCGTGCGGGTCCACCTTGTCGAAGGGTTTGCGCCGCCCGCTGTAGACCACCAAACCGTAGAGCGTGGCGCGCTCGAAGGCGACGACCTCTGCGGCTTTTTTCTCCCAGTGCGGATCGAGCAATTGCTTCTTCAGCAGGTGCGCGCCCACCTCCTCCAGCCATTGCGGGTCGATGTTGGCAATGCCTCGCCCGAACAAGCGGGTGGTCTCCACCAGTTCGGCGCAGACGATCCAGCGGCCGGGCTTCTTGCGCAGGTGCGCGCCGGGGTGGCGGTGGAACTTGATGCCGCGCGCGCCGAGGTACACATCCTCTTCTTCCGGCTTGAAGCCGAGGTTGCCCAGCAGGCCTGCGAGCATGGATTTGTGCAGTTCCTCATAGCTCGCAGGCTGGGGATTGAGCTCCCATCGGTGCTCGGCCACCACGGTGAGCAATTGGCTGTGCACGTCGCGCCACTCGCGCACGCGGCGCACGTTGATGAAGTTCTGCCGCAACAACTGCTCATACTGGCGGTTGCTGAGCTTGTGGGTGGGTGCGGCATCTGCAAGCGCCGACGGCAGTGCAGGCTGTGGCTGGGCGCCCGAGGCGCGCTGCGCCACCGGCAAGAACGCCTGGTTGGGCGCTTTTTTGCGCGCTTGCACCTGTTGCACGCGGGCCGAAGCCAGTGTGGGCATGCTGCCTCCGCGCGCCTGCTGCAGCCAGTTCCATAGCGTCAGATACCCACTGAATTCGCTCTTTTCGTCGTCAAACTTGGCGTGCTGCTGGTCGGCCAGCTGCTGTGCTTCCATAGGACGGTCACGCACGTCCTGCAGACTGAGTGCACTGGCAATCACCAGGACCTCATTCAAGGCGCCACGCTCGCGCGCTTCCAAAATCATGCGGCCCACGCGCGGGTCCACCGGCAGGCGCGCCAGCGCACTGCCCATGGCGGTCAACTCGTTGTATTCGTCCACGGCACCCAGCTCGTGCAGCAACTGGTAACCATCGGCAATCGCGCGGCCCGAGGGCGCGTCGATAAACGGGAACTGCGCCACGTCGCCCAGGCGCAGCGACTTCATGCGCAGGATGACGCCGGCCAGCGATGAACGCAAAATTTCCGGGTCGGTAAAGCGCGGCCGCCCGGCAAAGTCTTTTTCGTCGTACAGGCGAATGCAGATGCCGCTGGCCACGCGCCCGCAGCGCCCGGCGCGCTGGTTGGCCGCCGCCTGGCTGATGGGCTCGACCAGCAATTGCTCGACCTTGCTGCGCAGGCTGTAGCGCTTGACCCGCGCGGTGCCCGAGTCGATCACGTAGCGGATGCCCGGCACCGTGAGCGAGGTCTCGGCCACGTTGGTGGCCAGGATGATGCGCCGCCCCGTGTGGCCGTCAAAAATGCGGTCTTGCTCGGCCTGCGAGAGGCGCGCGAACAGCGGCAGCACTTCGGCATTGCGCGTGACCGGGTTGTGCGCGAGGTGCTTGCGCAAATGGTCCGCCGCCTCGCGAATTTCGCGCTCGCCAGGCAGGAAAACCAATATGTCTCCGGCCGCATTGCCTTGCCACAGCTCGTCCACGCCATCGGCAATCGCCTCATTCAGGCCATAGTCACGTGACTCCTCGAACGGACGCCAGCGCTGCTCCACCGGAAACATGCGGCCAGAAACCAGCATGACGGGCGCCGGGCCGTTCTTACTTTCAAAGTGTTTGGCAAACCGGTCGGCGTCGATGGTTGCAGACGTCACCACCACTTTCAAATCGGGCCGACGCGGCAGTATCTGGCGGATGTAGCCGAGCAGAAAATCGATGTTCAGACTGCGCTCGTGCGCCTCGTCGATGATGATCGTGTCGTAGGCCTTGAGGAGCGGGTCGGTCTGCGTCTCGGCCAGCAAAATGCCGTCCGTCATCAGCTTGACCGAGGCACCCTGGCTCAGGCGGTCCTGAAAACGCACCTTGTAGCCCACCACTTCGCCCAGCGTTGTCTTGAGCTCTTGGGCAATGCGCTTGGCCACGCTGCTGGCCGCAATGCGGCGCGGCTGGGTATGGCCAATGAATTGCCCACGCTCGCCCGGGCGTGCATTGGCGCACCCCCTGCCCATGGCCAGCGCCAGCTTGGGCAGTTGCGTGGTCTTGCCCGAGCCGGTTTCACCACACACGATGATGACCTGGTGGGCCTGCAGGGCCGCCATGATCTCGTCGCGCCGCCCCGAAACAGGCAAAGACTCCGGAAACTCCAGGACGAAGGGGCAAACAGGGGCCGGTGGGGGCGCATCAGAAAAAGACATAGCCCGCCATTATCGATAGCGCAGGGCCCACCGCCCGCAGATTCGCCTGCGTGCGAGACAATCCACCCGCAAACACAGCACGGGGAACACGGATGCGAATTCTGATCGTCGAGGACGACGCAGGCATTGCCAGCGGCCTGGCCGCCACCTTGAGGGGTGCCGGTTATGCCGTGGACATTTGCGACAGCCTGGCCCGCGCCGGTACGGCCCTGCGCACCGAATCGTTCGACATGGCGCTGCTCGACCTGGGCCTGCCCGACGGCGACGGCATCGACTGGCTGCGCAGCCTGCGCCAGGAGGGGCGCATGCTGCCCGTGCTCATCATGACCGCCCGCGACGCCCTCACCGACCGTGTCACCGGGCTGGACGAGGGCGCAGACGACTACCTCGTCAAACCCTTTGCCCCCGAAGAACTGCTGGCGCGCATGCGCGTGGCCCTGCGCCGCAGCGAGGGCCGGGCATCCCCCTTGCTGGTGCACGGCGACCTGGTGGTGAACCCGGCAGCGCACACCGTGCACCGTAATGGCACGCTGGTGCCCTTGCGCGCCAAGGAATTTGCCCTGCTGCTGGCCCTGCTGCGCGCCAGCGGCAAGGTGCTCACCCGCCAGCGGCTGGAAGAAGCCCTGTACGGCTTTGACGACGCCCTGGAGAGCAACGCCCTGGAAGTCCATATCCACCACCTGCGCCGCAAGCTGGGCAGCGAGTTGCTGCAAACCGTGCGGGGCGTGGGCTACTTTGTGCCGCGCCCGGACAACGACGCTACCCCGCAGAAGGCGACGCCATGAAGCCACGGCCCTCCCCCTCGCCGCGCCTGCTGCGGCGCTATCTGTGGACCTGGGCCCTGCTGACGCTGGCCATTGTCTGGCTGGCGCTGGCCGCCGTGGCTTACTACACCGGGCTGGACGAAGCCGACGAAATCCTGGACGGCCACCTGGTTTCCGTTGCAGAACCGCTGCTGCACCCCGCTGCCCGGCTGCTCAAAGCCCCGCCACAGTCCGCCCCCCTCCCCATGAGAAGCCCCTACGCCACGGTCTACGCGCCCGAGCTGCGCCTGGTGGTCTGGGAAGACGAGCGCGTGGTGTGGGACACCCATGGCATTGCTGCCCTCCTGCCAGCCAACCTGGCCCAAGGCCACCACACACTGGTGCTGGACCCCTCCCGCCCGGCATCCACATGGCGGGTCTTTGTCGCCGATGCTCCCGCAGACGCCACCACAGCGCGCCGGGTGGCTGTGCTGACCGAAATGGGCTGGCGCCAGCACCTGGGCACCGACTTGGCCGAAGACATCGTTCGGCCCTCGCTGGTGCTGCTGCCGCTGGTGGCCCTGCTGATGGCCTGGGCCATCCGCCGGGGCCTGCTGCCGCTCGAACGCCTGTCTGACCAGATTGCCGCGCTGGACCTGGACGCCGGGCAAACCCTGCCCGAGCAACAACCTTTTCGGGAACTGGCCTACGCGGTGGACGCCATCAACACCCTGGTGCAGCGCCAGCAGTTGCAATTGCAGCGCGAACGGCGCTTCACATCAGACGTGGCGCACGAGTTGCGCACCCCGCTGGCCGCCATGCTGCTGCAGGCCCGGCGGGCGCGCGAAGCGGACAACCCTGCCGACCGCGCACAGGCACTGCAGACCATTGAGCAGGACGCCCTGCGCGCGGGGCATATCCTGGGCCAGTTGCTGGACCTGGCACGCGCCCAAAGCCTGGAAGCCCTGGCCACGGAGACGGTAGATCTGTGCGCCGTAGCGCAGCGGGTTCTGGCCGACCATGCCCCCCTGGCCTACGAGCGCCACCAGGAACTGGCACTGGATGCGCCGTCCCGTCCCGTGCAGGTTCAAGGCCACGCCACGATGGTCGAACTGATACTGCGCAACCTGGTCGACAACGCCTTGCGCCACACCCCCCCAGGCACCCTGGTTGAAGTGCGCGTGGCGCAGACCCCGCATGGCCGCTGCACGCTGTCGGTAAGCGACAACGGTGCACGCGATGGCGCGCACGCCAGCGCCAACCCCGGCATGGGCGTGGGTCTGAACCTGGTGCAGCGCATGGCCGACGCGCAAGGCATCGCGCTGGAACACACGCCGGGCACACCTGCGACGAACCACCGCTTCACCTTGTCGTGGGCCGGTTAATACTCGGATAAGGCGGGTTGGCAAGAATCCTTGGATTTCCGACTCCGATTCCCCCTGCCAGCCTGATGTCCCCTACCAACCGCGCCCCCTGGCACCCCACTGCCCTGCTCCTGATCCTGTCCCTGTGGCTGGCCACTGTGGGCAACCTCCCGCTGTGGAAGGCCCTCTGGAGGCTTCCGGAAACCCATGGACTGCAGGCCGTCATTACCCTGGGTTCTCTGGTACTGGTGGTGCTGGCCGCCACCGTGCTGCTGCTGGGGCTGTTCCTCTGGCCGCGCTGGCTCAAGCCGGCAGGCATTGCGCTGTTGCTCATCACGGCATCCAGCAGCTATTTCATGTCCAGCTACGGCATCGTGATCGACCCCACCATGCTCACCAACGTGGTCCAGACCGACATGGGCGAGGCGCTGGACCTCTTGTCCTGGCCTTTGGTGGTGACCTTGGCCCTGGGCGCGGTGTTGCCCGGCATCTGGTGGTGGCGCCAGCCCGTGCGCCGCGTGGGCGCCGGACGGCTGGTGCTGCAGCAGCTCGGCGTGGGGCTGCTAGGCCTGCTGGTGGCAGTTGCCATGCTGTGGATGTCGTTCCAGGACGTGGCCTCCCTCATGCGCAACCACAAAACGCTGCGCTACATGATCAACCCGTTTAATTCGGTGTATGCCGTGGCGCGGGTATCTGTGGGCCGTGCCGTACAGGCCCAGCAAGTGCTGGAACCTATCGGTATGGATGCGCACCTTACGGCACCGGGCAACTCGGTCGACACATCGCCCCTGATCGTTTTGGTAGTGGGCGAGACCGCACGCGCGGCCAATTTTGGTCTGGGTGGTTACGCGCGCGACACCACGCCCCAGCTCAAGCAACTGCAGGCCGAGGGTGATCTGGTGTATTTCTCCAACGTCAGCTCCTGCGGCACCAACACACAAACCTCCTTGCCCTGCATGTTTTCCTCTCAGGGGCGAGAGCGCTTTGAAGGCGCCGACAGCCACCAGGAAAACCTGCTGGATGTGCTGCAGCGCGCCGGCCTGGCCGTGCTGTGGCTCGACAACCAGTCGGGCTGCAAGGGCGTATGCGACCGCGCTCCCCATACCGATACGCGCAACCTGAATCTGCCCGACATCTGCCCGGACGGTGAATGCTTCGACGAAGCCATGCTGCGCACCTTGCCCGATGAACTGGCCCGGCTCGACCCCGAGCGCCGCGCCCGGGGCACCGTGGTGGTCATGCACCAGATGGGCAGCCACGGCCCGGCGTACTACAAGCGCTCGCCCCCTGCCATGAAGCTCTTCCAGCCCGAGTGCAACAGCAATGCGCTGCAGGAATGCCCACCGGAACAGCTCCAGAACGCCTACGACAACTCGCTGCGCAATACCGACCACCTGCTGGCCCAAACGGTGCGCTGGCTGCAGACCCTGCAGCGCCCCACCGCGCTGGTCTATGTGTCGGACCACGGTGAATCGCTGGGCGAGAAGGGCCTGTACTTGCACGGCATGCCGTACCGCATGGCCCCGACAGAACAAACGCATGTACCCATGCTGGCATGGGCTTCCAAGTCACTGCAGCACACGCAAGGCTTGCGTCTGGAATGCCTGAAAGGCCAGGCCGCACAGCCCTGGTCGCACGACAACCTGTTCCACACCATGCTGGGGCTGGCGCGTGTCGGCACCACGGCACTGGACGGCAAGCTGGACATGCTGGCCCCGTGCACCGGGCCGGCCTGAGCGATCGCCATGGCGGCCTGACGGGGAGGCAGTCAGACCTTGGACTTGCCGGGTGCAAATCCGACACCGTCCTAGGCTCCGTCAAATTCGGTGAAAATCGCGCACCGGCGCTCCGTCGGATGTTTTTCACTCTTCTGACCGCCCACACTGCCGCATGTCCACCGTTTTCAATTTCACTTTCGTCCCTTGGTTCCGGTCGGTGGCACCCTACATCCACATGCACCGGGGCAAGACCTTCGTGGTGGGTATTGCGGGCGAGGCCATTGCCGCGGGCAAGCTGCCCGGCATCGTGCAGGACCTGGCATTGATCCAGAGCATGGGGGTGCGCATCGTGCTGGTGCACGGTTTTCGCCCCCAGGTCAACGAACAATTGCAAGCCAAAGGACATGCAGCCCGCTACTCCCATGGCATGCGCATCACCGATTCCGTGGCACTGGACTGCGCGCAAGAGGCCGCAGGCCAGCTGCGCTACGAGATCGAAGCCGCCTTCAGCCAGGGGCTGCCCAACACACCCATGGCGGGTTCCACGGTGCGGGTTATCTCGGGCAATTTCCTCACTGCCCGGCCCGTGGGTATCGTCGATGGCGTGGATTTCAAGCACACGGGTCTCGTGCGCAAGGTGGATGTCGCAGGCATCATGCGCTCGCTGGACATGGGCGCGCTGGTGCTGCTGTCGCCGTTTGGTTTTTCGCCAACCGGCGAGGCCTTCAACCTGAACATGGAAGAAGTGGCCACCAGCGTCGCCAGCGAGCTGCAGGCAGACAAGCTGATTTTTCTCACCGAAATTCCGGGTATCCGCATCCAGCACGACGCACCGGCCAGCGAAGACAACCCTATCGACACCGAGCTGCCGCTGGCTGCCGCAGAAGCCCTGCTCGCCCAGATTTCGTCGCCCCACCAGCCCACCGATACCGGTTTTTACCTGCAACACTGCGTGCGGGCCTGCAAAGCTGGCGTGGAGCGCAGCCATATCCTGCCCTTTGCCACCGACGGCGCCCTGCTGCTGGAGGTGTATGTGCACGATGGCATTGGCACCATGGTCATCGACGAAAAGCTCGAGAGCCTGCGCGAAGCCACCGCCGACGATGTGGGCGGCATCCTGCAATTGATCGAGCCCTTTGAGAAAGACGGCACCCTGGTCAAGCGCGACCGCACCGAGATCGAGCGCGATGCCGACCACTACACCATCATCGAGCACGATGGCGTCATTTTTGCCTGCGCCGCCCTCTACCCCTACCCCGAAGCCAAGACCGCCGAGATGGCAGCGCTGACCGTGTCACCGCAAAGCCAGGGCCAGGGCGACGGAGAAAAGGTGATGAAGCGCATCGAGCAACGGGCGCGCGCAATGGGCCTGTCCAGCATCTTCGTGCTCACCACGCGCACCATGCACTGGTTCATCAAGCGCGGTTTCGTGCAGGTAGACCCCGACTGGCTGCCCGAGGCCCGCAAACGCAAATACAACTGGGATCGGCGCAGCCAGGTGCTGGTCAAAAAACTTTGAGCATTTTTGGCATCTAGCGCAATACCATCAAGCGCTAATAGCTACAAATAACAGAGCATCAAGCCACAGTATCGACCTGCGTGGGGTCCAGAAACCGCTCTGCATAGCGCAGGTACACGCGCTGGGCCACAAACACCGCAAACAGATCGGGATCAATGTGCCCGTTGCAGGTCATTTTTTCCATGATGTCCAGCGCCTGCGACAGCTTCATGCCGCTCTTGTAGGGCCGGTCTGCAGCGGTCAGCGCCTCAAAAATATCGGCAATGCCCATCATGCGGGCCTGCACCGACATCTGCTCGCGCGTCAACCCGCGCGGGTAACCTTTGCCGTCCATGCGCTCGTGGTGCCCCCCGGCATATTCGGGCACGTTTTTCAGGTGCCGCGGCCAGGGCAGTGTCTCCAACATCTTGATGGTAGCGACGATGTGGTAGTTGATGGTGTCGCGCTCGGCCTGTGTGAGGGTGCCTGCACGAATGGTGAGGTTTTCCATTTCCTCGGCCGTGAGAAAGGTGGTCTGCACGCCCTCCACATTGCGCCACTGGCGCTGCATGCCGATGGCACGCACGCGCAACTGGTCGGCGGGCTGCATGGACTCCACGCCCTTGTTGCAGCGCCGCAAAAAATCACGATCGGCCTCGATACTTTGCAGCTTGCGCTGCAGGTTCGACTGGGCCACCGCTTCGGCCCCCGCATCCACCACCGGACGCAGGGCCAGTTGTGCGCGCAGCGCTGCCAGCTCGGCATCACGCTTGAGCACCTCAAAGCGCGTGTCCACCAGGTCGATGCGGTCATAAATGGTCTGCAACTTGGTCGCCTTGTCCACCACGTGCACCGGCGTCGTGATCTTGCCACAATCGTGCAACAGGCCCGCCATCTGCAGTTCGTAGCGGTCGCGCTCGGTCATGTGAAACTCAGCCAGCGGCCCTTCGGTCGTGGCATCAGCGGCTTCGGCCAGCATCATGGTGAGCGCGGGCACACGCTCGCAATGCCCGCCGGTGTAGGGTGACTTTTCGTCGATGGCGATGTTGATGAGTTTGACGAAAGACTCGAACAAACGTTCGAGCTGCGAAATGAGCAACCGGTTCGACAGCGCAATAGCCGCCTGCGAGGCCAGCGATTCGGTCAGGCTCTGGTCGGCCTCCGAGAAAGCCACCACCTGCCCCGTTTCAGGATCCAGTGCGTTGAGTAACTGCAGTACGCCAATGAGCTCGCCGTCGTGGTTTTTCATGGGCACGGTCAGAAACGACTGCGAGCGATAGCCCGTGCGCTGGTCAAAGGCGCGCGTGCCAGAAAAGTCGAATCCCTCCTCGGCATAGGCGTCGGCAATGTTCACCGTACGGTCGTGCAGGGCCGAATGCGCCGCCACCAGGGCATCGTTGGGCGAACCGTCGGCATGGCGCAGGGGCAGGTCAGGCAAGGCAATGCGTTGCCCTGTAGTGCCTCCCTGGCGAATACCCAGGGAATCCGTGCGCATGATCTCGAAATGCAGGGCCGTGTGGTCGTCCGTCACGCTGTAGAGGGTGCCGCCATCAGCGCCGGTCAGGGTTTTGGCCGCTTCAAGGATGTTTTCCAGCAGCCGTTCGATGTCGCGCTCACGCGAGAGCGCTGCGCCGATGCCGTTGAGCTGCTCCAGGCGGCGGAACAGGTTCATTGCTGATGTTTTGCCCATGGCGATGCCTTCATTGCCAGCCTCCGCAGGCTGGATTGGCTGCCATGTTAGAGGCAAACGCCCCGCCCGTTACAACTGCTCAGATTCCAGCAGATGTTCTCCGGGCAGGCCCTGCAATGCGCCGTCGAGCAGCGCCTGCGCAATGCGCTGCGCTGTCACGGGCCGGTAGCGCCGCGGCACCAGTGGCCCGAACGCGCGCGCCACCCACAGGCCCGCCACTTCACCCGGCCGCGCCACATCGCGGTCGGCATTGATCAGCGAGGGCCGCACGATGGTGAGCGATGGGTAGCCCAGTGCACGCACGCCATCTTCGGCCTGCGCCTTGGTGCGCAGGTAGAAATTGCCCTGGGCACGGGCCCCCAGCGAAGAGTTGAGCGCCATCCGCGTGGCACCGGCCTGCCGGGCCAGGCGCGCGGTGTCGATGACAAGGTCGCGGTCCACGGCCGCAAAGGCTGGTTGCGAGCCCGCCACCTTGATCGTGGTGCCCAGCGCGCAAACCACGGCATCGGCCCGCCACCACGGCGCAGCGGCATCCAGCTGTGCAAAATCGGTAACGGGATTGAGCAGCTTTTCATGCGCTGCCAACGGGCGGCGCGTGGGAGCGATGACCTGGGCCACCCGGGAGTCGGCCAGGGCCTGGGCCAGCACTTCGCGGCCCACCGCGCCCGTGGCGCCCAGAAGCAGCAGGCGCAGAGGCTGGGCGATGGCCGTCATGGGGGG
>NZ_BAAGQN010000017.1:114717-132788 GCF_054783455.1 Simplicispira piscis | reverse complement strand
GAGCCGCCCAGGAAGGTCCAGTCAATGGCCGAGCAGTCGCCCGAGCCGCGGAAAATCATGGGAATCGACCGGCTGATGGGGTAGTTTTCGATCATGCCGTAGAAGTCGCGCCCGCATGTGGCCACCTCGGGCGGATACCACTGCAGCCAGCTCTGGCGCGCGGCGGTAAAGGCGCCAAAACCGCTGGACACCACCGCCAGCACGGCAAACGACATCCACCAGCCTTTTTTGCCTCCAAGGCTTGCCAAACCTGCGAAGACAGCTACCAAAATGAGAGCATAGCGCTGTACGATGCACATCGGGCAGGGCTCCAGGCCTACGACATGCTGCAGGTACATGCCAAAAGCCAGCATGGCCACACAGGCCACGCTGATCAGCGCCAGCACCCGGCGGGGCGCGTTATCAAACCAGTTTGCAATCATTCATCGCCTTGTCCAGCGCCCTGGGGCGCTTCATTAGATACCGGAGGCCTGGTCCAGAAAAACCCGCGCACGGCGCGGCGTCACCACCAGCTCATCCCCCTCAGAAAAACCCATCTCCCGATACTGCTGCGCGGGGATGTGCGCTTCAATCAGGGCTTCAGGGCTCGCATTGTCCGCTGCTTTGGTGGCGACCACGGGAATAAGTTCCAGCCGTGCGATGGGCCCCACCACAATGGCGCGGTCCAGCCGCGCAACGATGCCCAGGGGCTGCCCGGTGCCCGGCGTGTAGCGCTGCACATCCAGGTCATGGGGGCGCACATAGGCAGAAGCGGGGGCGTTTTGCGCCGCACTGTGTTCAGGCGCATCCATCTGCATGCCCTGCAGGTGCACCTGTCCTTCATGTGCCCGGCCGTGGAAGAGGTTCACATCGCCCAGAAACCCATACACAAACGGGCTGGCCGGGTGGTCCCACACCTGCTGGGGCGCGCCACTTTGCTCAATACGCCCCTGGTTGATGACCACCACGCGGTCGGCCACTTCCAGCGCCTCTTCCTGGTCGTGGGTGACAAAGATGCTGGTGACGTGCAGCTCGTCGTGCAGGCGGCGCAGCCAGCGGCGCAGTTCCTTGCGCACCTTGGCGTCGAGTGCGCCAAAAGGCTCGTCGAGCAGCAGCACCTTGGGCTCCACCGCCAGGGCGCGGGCCAGCGCAATGCGCTGGCGCTGGCCGCCCGAGAGCTGCGACGGGTGGCGCTCGGCCAGCCAGTCGAGCTGCACCAGCTTGAGCAGGTCCATCACTTTGGTTTTGATCTGGGCTTCGCTCGGGCGCTCGCTGCGGGGCTTGACGCGCAGGCCAAAGGCCACGTTCTCAAACACCGTCATGTGCCGAAACAGGGCGTAGTGCTGGAACACGAAGCCCACGTTGCGCTCGCGCACATGTACGTCGGTGGTGTCTTCGCCGCTGAAATGGATGGTGCCCGCATCGGCCGTCTCCAGCCCGGCGATGATGCGCAGCAGCGTGGTTTTACCGCAGCCGGACGGCCCTAGCAGTGCAATCAGTTCGCCCGACGCAATGTCCAGGCTTACATCGCGCAGGGCGTGAAAATCGCCAAACTGTTTACTGACGTTGCGGATTTCGATACTCATTGTTTTATTCCTTCAGCGCGCGGGCGTTGCAACGGTGGGCGCGGGGCGCTCGGGTGGCGACTCGGCCGCTGCCTTCAATTCCTGTTCGCTTTTCCACTCGGCAATCGACTTGATGACCAGGGTGACCAGCGCCAGCAGCGCCAGCAGCGAGGCGGCGGCGAATGCGGCCACGGATTGGTATTCGTTGTAGAGGATTTCGACATGCAGCGGAATGGTGTTGGTCTGCCCGCGAATGTGGCCCGACACCACCGACACCGCGCCGAACTCGCCCATAGCGCGCGCATTGCACAGGATCACCCCGTACAACAGGCCCCACTTGATGTTGGGCAGCGTCACGAACCAGAAGGTCTGCCAGCCCGTGGCACCGAGCACGATGGCGGCCTGCTCCTCGTCGTTGCCCTGCGCCTGCATCAGCGGGATCAGCTCGCGCGCGATGAACGGGAAGGTCACGAACACGGTGGCCAGCACGATGCCGGGCACGGCAAAGATGATCTTGATGTCGTGCTCTTGCAGCCACGGCCCGATCCAACCGTTGGCACCAAACATCAGCACGTAAACCAGGCCCGCCACCACGGGCGACACCGAGAACGGCAGATCCACCAGCGTGGTCAGGAAGGCCTTGCCCTTGAACTCGTACTTGGCGATGCACCAGGCCGCCGCCACACCGAACACCAGGTTCAGCGGCACGGCGATGAGCGCGGTGATCAGCGTGAGCTTGATGGCCGACCAGGCATCGGGCTCGCGCAGGCCTTCGAGGTAGGCGCCAAAGCCCTTGCGCAGTGCCTCGGCAAACACGGCCGCGAGCGGCAACACCAGAAACAGCAGCATGAAAAGCAGTGCCACCGCGATCAACGTGTAGCGCACCCAGGGTGCCTCGGTGGTGCCGGCGCGTGCGCGGCGAACAGTGCGGGTATTCATATCAGCGTTCCATGGCACGTTGTGCTTGGAGCAGACGCGGCCCAGGCCAATGCACCCGTGGAACGGGCTCTGCCAGGCCACCGGGTGCGTCCCCCTCCCGAAGGAGAGGGGGACGGCGCGAAGCGATTCAGAGGGTGTTTCATGCTTTTCGGCGCTGCCAGGCCTGCAGCGCATTGATGACAAGCAGTAATACAAACGAAATCATCAGCATCACCACCGCAACCGCCGTGGCGCCCGCATAGTCGTATTGCTCGAGCTTGCCGATGATGATGAGGGGCGTGATCTCGGACACCATGGGCATGTTGCCCGCGATGAAAATGACCGACCCGTATTCACCCACCGCCCGCGCGAACGCCATGGCAAAGCCGGTGAGCAAGGCCGGGGTGATCGAGGGCAGGATGACCTTGGTGAAGGTCTGCCAGCGCGTGGCGCCCAGGCAGGTAGCGGCTTCTTCCAGTTCTTTTTCGGCGTCTTCGAGCACGGGCTGCACGGTGCGCACCACAAAGGGCAAGCCAATGAAAATCAGCGCGATGACGATACCAGCAGGCTTGAACGCGAGTTGGATGCCCATGGGCTCCAGGTACTGCCCCACCCAGCCATTGCCCGCCAGCAAAGCGGTCAGCGAGATACCGGCCACCGCCGTGGGCAAGGCAAACGGCAAGTCCACCAGCGCATCCATGATTTTTTTGCCCGGAAACTGGTAGCGCACCAGTACCCAGGCGATCAGCAGCCCGAAAAACAGATTCACCACAGCGGCGATGAACGACGCGCCAAACGTGAGCCGGTACGAGGCCAGCACGCGCGGCGCGCTGATGGCTGTCCAGAACTGGTCCCAGGTGAGCGTGAAGGTTTTGAACACCAACGCCGACAGCGGGATGAGCACGATGATGCTCAGATAAAACAGGGTGTAACCCAGCGTCAGACCGAAACCGGGCAGCACCCGTTTGGCACTCCTGCGAGTGCCTCTCTTGTCATTCATAGGAATTTATTCGTTGCCCACCGCCGACGGAAACTGGCGCACCCCAGGCCAGCGGCCACCATGCAAACGCCGCCCCGCAGCACTGGTGGCGTTCACCCTCCGCGAGCGCAGCGAAGCAAAGAGGGGGAAGGCGCCGCAGGCGACTCAGGGGGGTGCTCACTATTACTTGGCACCCGGCGTGTAGAGCTTGTCGAACTGGCCGCCGTCGTTGAAATGCACTTTCTGCGCTTCGGTCAGGCTGCCGAAATACTTGGCCACGGTGAACTGCTTGAGTGGTTTGAAGGTGCTGGCGTACTTCTTGAGCACGGCTTCCGAGCGCGGGCGAATGGCGTGTTTGGCCGCGATCTCCTGCGCCTCTTCCGAGTACAGGTAGTCCAGGTAGGCCTTGGCCAGCTGCGCCGTGCCCTTTTTGGCGACGGTGCGCTCCACCACAGCCACGGGGTTTTCAGCCACTACGCTGACCGAGGGGTACACCACGTCGACCTTGCCCTTGCCAAACTCGCGCTCGACCGACACCACTTCCGACTCAAACGTGATCAACACATCACCAATGTTGCGCTGCAGGAAGGTGGCCGTGGCATCGCGCCCACCCTTGGCCAGCACCGGCACGTTCTTGTAGAGCTTGCCCACAAATTCGGCCGCCTGCGCCTCGGTGCCGCCCTTTTCGCGCACGGCGCCCCACGCGGCCAGATAGGCATAGCGGCCATTGCCGCCGGTCTTGGGGTTGACCACGATGACCTGCACGCCGGGCTTGGTCAGGTCGTCCCAGTCCTTGATACCCTTGGGGTTGCCGTTGCGCACCAGGAACAACATGGTCGAGGTAGTGGGCGAAGCGTCGTGCGGGAATTTCTGGGCCCAGTCCTTGGCCACCACGCCGTTGTCGGCCAGAAACTGCACATCGGTGGTGGTGTTCATGGTCACCACGTCGGCGGCCAGGCCGTCGTTCACGGCGCGCGCCTGGGCGCTGGAGCCTGCGTGCGACTGGTCCACCTTCACGTCCTGCCCCGTGGTCTTCTTGTAATGCGCTACGAAGGCGGTGTTGTAGTCCTTGTAAAACTCACGCGCCACGTCGTAGGACACGTTGAGCAGTGCATTTTGCGCAGAGGCAAGCGAGCTGGCACCCAGGGCAAGGCTGGCAAAAAGGAGGCGAATTTTCATGGCGGGCAGAGCGCGCAGGGCGCTATAAAAACGGGAATGGCACCATTGTGCGGAGCATGCTTTAAAACTCAAACGAATATTTGTTTCTAAAGTCATTCCAAAAACACATATCAAACGCGACAGTCATTGGGGCTCGTTTTATGATCCTAGAAACGGCAGTTGGATGAGCCCGCCAGTGCCGTGATCTGGGAGCCAGGCAAGACGAGACGACGCGGCGGGCTCCTGCCCGCAAAGAGGAACAACGCCGCATGGCGCCCTGAGCGCAGTGCTGGCGGGTGCATAACGCTCTCACCCATCAGGTGAACACCATCGAAGCCATCAACGATAGCTTTCATGCGGCTTGGCAAAAGAAATAAAGCGGTCAACTGCCTTTTCTAGGATGATGGCGCTCACTTGCTTATGGCCCCCACCGTGACCCCTGCGCTTGCTCCACCCACCATGCCCGGTTGGCGCCCCGCTTTGGCGGCTATGTCGCCCGCCAACTTTGGCATGGTCATGGCGACCGGCATCGTGTCCATTGCCGCCCACATGCTGGGGCTGCGCGCACTTGCCTTGGCGCTGTTTGCGCTCAACCTGGGGCTGTATGCCGTGCTGTGGGTTTTGTACCTGGCGCGCCTGGCCTTGTTTCGCCAACGTTTTCTGGACGACTTGCTGGGCCATTTGCGCGGCCCGGCCTTTTTTACCTCAGTGGCAGCAACCAATGTGCTGGGCAGCCAGTGCCTGCTACTGGTGGGCTGGACGGGCGCTGGCCTAGCGCTCTGGGGCTTGGGCCTGGGGTTATGGCTGCTGCTGACCTACACCATCTTCACTGCGCTGACGATCAAAGAGAACAAGCCAACGCTGGACCGGGGTATCAGCGGCGGCTGGCTGCTGGCTGTTGTCGCCACGCAATCGGTGGCCGTGCTCAGCGCACTGCTGGCCACGCACATTGGGCAGCCCTACCGGCTGGAGCTGAACTTTTTTGCGCTCTCCATGTGGCTGTGGGGCGGCATGCTCTACATCTGGATGATGTCGCTCATCTTCTACCGCTATACCTTCTTCCCCTTCAGCCCGGGGGACCTGGCGCCGCCCTACTGGATCAACATGGGCGCAATGGCCATTTCGACCTTGGCCGGGTCGCTGCTCATCGTCAACACGCCGGACGCGCCTTTTCTGGCATCGCTGCTCCCTTTTCTGAAAGGTTTCACCGTGTTTTACTGGGCCACCGGCACCTGGTGGATCCCCATGCTGCTGGTGCTGGCCGTCTGGCGCTATGGCGTGAAGCGGTTTGGGCTACGGTATGACCCACTGTATTGGGGCGCCGTGTTCCCGCTGGGCATGTATGCCGCCAGCACCCAGGAAATGCGGCTGGCCATGGGTTTTGACTTTCTCGGCGCGCTACCACCGGTTTTCCTGGTGGCGGCCTGTGCCACCTGGGCTGCGGCACTTGTGGGTGCGGCCCGGCAGGCCTGGCGCATTGTGTTGTCGAAAGGCTGAGGGTTTAAAACCGCACCGCCTCGAAGGCGGGGTGCAGCTCGTCGATCCAGTGGTTCAGCTCTTCGTCTGACACATGCAAGTGCTGCAGGCAGGCCTGTCCATGCTGATGCCACTCGCGCGAGGGCTCCAGTCCTTCGTGGTGGTTCACCAGGTATTCGGCCAGCAGGCCCAGCGCCACCAGTTGCCGCACCACCACGCTAAAACGTTCTTCCCGCAGGCAGCTAAAGTCATGGTGCAACCAGATGGCCTGCGCCACATCGCCCGGCAGATGCCAGGTGCGCGCCACAATCGCGCCCACCACGGCGTGGTCGGTGCGGTGGCTGGCGTTTTCGGTCTGGGTAAAGGTGCGGTCCTTGCGGGCCAGGGCCTCGGTCACCGTGCTGGCGTAGCCGCGCACCGCCTTGACCAGCACCGGCATGCCCACATGGCAGAACAGGCCAAAGCTGTAACCCAGGCCCGGGTCAAAGCTGTAGAGCTGGTGGCCCATGTGTTCACAGGCCATGGCCCGGCGTTGCGAGCTTTCCCAGAAATGCTCCAGCAAGGGGGATCGCACCTGCAGCGCATGGCGCGTGATGAAGGCCGAAAGCAGCTCTACCGACGGGCGCAGGCCCAGCACCGTCAGCGCCATGCCCACGGTCTGTACCGGCTGGGTCAGGCCATAGAGCGGGCTGTTGGCCTGGCGGATCAGCGCCGCCGCCATGGCCACATCGGACGAGGCCAGTTGGTCCAGGGCGCCCGCGTCGGGTTCAGGTTGCGCCAGGATGCTCTGCAGGCGCAGCAACGATTCGGGGCACGGCGGTATCACGATGGCACGCACCGATGAGATTCGGCGTGCGTTCTGTATCTCTTGGTCAATCGGATGGGGGGTCACGTCGTCTTCCTGGCTATTCCAGGCGGCGCATCACGCCACCCTGTCCGCTTTGTTGCAATTGCTTGCATTGTGGCGGCAAAACAGATCCCCAAAGAATCGCCCGGCCATTGTGTCCAGCCGTCAACGCGCCTGCTGTAGCACCCGGGTGGCCTGGCTGCTGCGGCCCGGCAGGGTTTCTCCCAAAAAATCCAAAAAATGCCGCACCGCTGGTGATAAACCCCGGCGCGACGGGAAGACCGCATGCACGATGCCCACCGCAGGCGCCCAGTCGGGCAACACCCGCACCAGGCGCCGTGTGTGGATTTCGTCATGGCACATGTAGTCGGGCAACCAGCAAATCCCGGTGCCCGCCAGTGCCGCAAATTTAAGAGTGAGCAGATCGTCGGCCACATAGCGCGGGGTATGCTGCACCACCTGCTGCGCACCCCCCGGACCGGTCAGATGCCAGGTAGCCCGCCCGTCGGGCGCCGACATGGCAATGCTGTCCATGCGCGCCAGGTCGGCCAGGGTGGTCGGTGTGCCCTGGCGGATCAGCAGGTCCGGGCTGGCCACCAGCACCTGGCGCGCCAGATCCAGGCGCTTGATCACCATGCTGCCGCTTTCTTCGAGCGAGGCGCGCACACGCAAGGCCACGTCCACACCCTCTTCCACCAGGTTCACCACCCGGTTGCTGACCTGCAGTTCGACCCGCACCTGCGAATAGCGCGCCAGGAATTGCGGCAGCACCTCGCCCAGCACGGTCTGCGCCAGGGTCACGGGACAGCTCACACGCAGGGTGCCGCGCGGCGCGGCCTGTACCTGTGCCACGGTGTCCTGCGCGGCCAGGGCCGACTCGCGCAGCGCCTGGCAATGGCGCAAATAGGCCTCGCCCACATCGGTTAGCGAGAGCTTGCGCGTGGTGCGCTGCAGCAGGCGCACGCCCAGATGGGCCTCCAGCTCGGACACCCGCCGCGACAGGCGCGACTTCGGAATACCCAAGGCCCGGCCGGCCGCGGCAAAACCGCCCCGCTCCACCACCTCGGCGAAATACAGCATGTCATTGAGATCCTGCATGGCGGGCGCTTTCATTGTTCTACAAACAGGACAATCTATCGCAAATCTGCCAACTTATCAAAAACTGCGCTGATCTCCACAATCTATCCATCGCCACACGCTGTGGTTAACCCCCTTCGGAGATCACCATGCAACTGCTTCACATCGATTCCGCCATCACCGGCGCCCAGTCCGTCTCGCGGCAGCTCACCGCCCAGATCGTGGCCGCCTGGAAGGCCAGCCACCCCGGCACGCAGGTCAGCTACCTCGACCTCGTGGCCAACGCGCCGGCCCACTTCACCATGGACGCCATGGCCCCGCGCACCGGCCAGACCGACAACCTGAGCGAAAGCCAGCAGCGCGAGAACGCTGTCTCCGAGCAGCTGGTGAGCCAGTTCCTGGCGGCCGACGTGGTGGTGATCGGCGCGCCGTTCTACAACTTCAGCATCCCGACCCAGCTCAAGGCCTGGATCGACCGCCTGGCACAGCCCGGCCGCACCTTCCAGTACACCGCCAACGGCCCCGAAGGCCTGGCCAAGGGCAAGACCGTGATCATCGCGTCGAGCCGGGGCGGCGTCTATTCCACCAGCGAAGGCGGCCGCGCCATGGAACACCAGGAGAGCTACCTGCAAACCGTGCTGGGCTTCTTCGGCGTGACCGACGTGCGTTTCGTGCGCGCCGAAGGCGTTGCGATGGGCGAGGCCGCCAAGGCCGCCGCGCTGGAGAGCGCCACGCAGGCCATCTGCGACCAGGCCGCCAACCAGCCGCTGGTGGCGCAGGCTGCCTGAAGCGGCGCGGCATGGCCGCCGCGCCGCGCATCAAAAAACCCGGTCGATACCGGGTTTTTTGATGGCTTATATTTACATAAAATCAAGCGCAAACGCCCTGTGGTATTGCGCAAGCAGCTATTTACTCAATAGCATTCAGGCGTGCTTTTTGACCCAGACCACATACCGGTCCATCCAGTCCTGCAGGAATTTTTTGCTGCCTTCGCCAATGTTGCCATCGGCATCGAACAGACCCTCCTTGGCGTGGATAAAAGCCTCGGGCTGGCCCAGCGTGGGGGCATCGAGGTAGGCCAGGATGTTGCGCAGATGCTGCTGCGCCAACGCCGTGCCGATGGCACCGACCGACGCACCGATGACGCCTGCCGGCTTGCCGGCCCAGGCATTCTGGCCATAGGGACGCGAAGCGTTGTCGATGGCATTTTTCAGCACGCCAGGAATCGAGCGGTTGTATTCAGGCGTGACGAACAGCAGGCCCTGCGCCGCCTTGACTTCCCCCTTGAGCCGCAGCACAGACGGCGCCTGCTGGCCGTCACTGTCCTGGTTGTACAGCGGCAGGTCATCGATACGCAGCTGCGTGAACTGAAAGTCTGCCGGCCCCAAGCGCGCCAGCGCCGTGGCCAACTGGCGGTTGAACGAATCCTTGCGCAGGCTGCCGACGATGACAGCGATCTGGAACTGGCTCATGGATGCTCCTTGGAACGTGGAAAAGGCCGTGAAAGCACGGGCAAAGCCATGATAGACCTCGGCGGCGCACCCTGCACAGCGCGCCCCCTTTGCCACCATAGACTATTCTTTCAATAGCATTCAGCGCTTTACAGATAAGCGCTAGAACCCTAAAAGGTTAAAAAACCGGCAACACCGACCCCTTGAACTCGGTCTGAATGAACTGGCGGATTTCAGGCGACTGGTAGGCCTTGAGCAGTTGCGCCACCCAGGGCTTGCCCTTGTCGGCCTCGCGCACCACGATCAGGTTGGCATAGGGGCTGTTGGCGTCTTCCTGCGCAATGGAGTCGGTCTTGGGGTTCAGGCCGGCCGAGATGGCGAAGTTGGTGTTGATGGCGGCGGCGTCCAGGTCGTCGAGCGAACGCGCCAGCTGGGCCGCGTCGAGTTCGACGAACTTGAGCTTTTTGGGGTTGGACACCACGTCGAGCGGCGTCGCCTTGAGGCCGGCGCCGTCTTTCAGCTTGATCAGGCCCTTGGCTTGCAGCACCAGCAGCACGCGGCCGCCGTTGGTGGGGTCGTTGGGAATGCCAAAGCGCGCGCCGTTGGCGAGCTCGTTCAGGTTTTTGACCTTTTTGGAGTACAGCCCGATGGGGAAATTGACCGTGGTGCCCACGGACACCAGCTTGTAGCCACGGTCTTTGACCTGCGCGTCGAGGTAAGGCTGGTGCTGGTAGGCGTTGGCGTCCAGGTCGCCAGCCACCAGGGCAGCGTTGGGCTGCACGTAGTCGCTGAACTCGATGACCTGGATCTTCAGCCCGTCCTTGGCCGCCACTTTCTTGACCTGCTCGAAGATTTGCGCGTGCGGGCCGGCGGTCACGCCGATCTTGAGGGGCTTGTCTTGCGCCAGGGCGCCGGTGCTGAGGCCGGCGGCCAGGGCCAGAACGAGGGTGGATTGCAGCAGGGAGCGTTTGTTCACGGAAAACCTTTCAGTCAGAGATGGCATGCATCTTAGGGTTGACCCTATAAAACCCAAACGACTGTGTTTTCATTTCCTTAAGCAATACCGGCATAACAAATCAGCTGCGCAGCGCCACGTTGTTGAGCTTATCGAGCCGCTCGGGCCAGCCGCCTTCGCTGGCCGACTGGCGCAGGATGCGCGTCCAGGCCACCCAGGCGTCCCACTGCACGCGCTTGTCCCACGCGTTGCCCCAGGCGCTGAAAGCTTGCAGGGCGCTGTCGGCGGCCTGCAGCGCGTCGGCGGGGCGGCCGGCCGACAGGTAGAGCTGGGCCAGCACCATCTGCGGCTCACCCACCCAGGGATTGAGGCGCACGGCCTGCTCGAGCATGGCGGTGGCCACATCCAGGTCGGCCAGCGGGTGCTCTTGCTGGATCACCGACCAGTACAGCGCCGTGGCGGCGGCCTCGTCGGCGGCGGCGAGCGGCTGGGTGCAGTGCGCAAACACCGGCGGCACGGGCAGCAGGCCTTGCAGGCCCGGGTGCTGCAGCGCCTGGCCCAGGGCGGCGATCTGGCTCAGCATGCGGGCGCTGGGGCGCATCGGGCCGGGCCACAGCGAAGCCGCCCAGTGCACGGCCTGCGGGCGCTGCGGCACGCTCGGAAAGCACGAGAAGATGTCGTCCTGCCAGCTGAACCACTGCTCGATGGTGTCGGCCATGCTGACAACGATGAAGGCCGCCACCTCGTAGGGCGTGAGCACGTGGCGCTGGCCGTTCTTGTCGAGCACCACGCTGCCGTCAGGCTCGATCTGCCCGGCCAGCACGCGCTGCACGAACTGCGCGCGCGACTGGGTGCAGAACAGGTAGACCAGGTGCTCGGCGCTCTCGCCCACCAGGGCTTGCAGGCGGCCGCGCTCGCTGGCCGCATCGAACTTGACCAGGTCGACAAAAGCGTTGCCGTAGACGCTGTGCAGCAGGCCGAGCAGGCGCACGTCCCGGGGTTGCTGCCACTGCGTGAGCGAGCGCGCCACGCCCACCAGGTGGTGGCGGAAGGTGCCGGCCTTGTGCCAGTCCTGGCCGACGTTGCGCGCCAACACGGTGGGCAGCACGGGCGCCAGGTCGGCATCCTTGTGCAGCCACTCTTCGTCGAGCAGCGCCTGGGCGCGGGTGAACAAATGGGGGTCGAGTGCTTGGAATGGCAAGTGCATGGGGTGTCTCCGAAGGGTTCTTGTGCTGGCAGTATCACCGCTGGCGCAGATAAGATCTGCCCCCCTAGCTACACTGGAGCACGCGCCATGACCGCCACCACCACCGCCGCTGAAGAACAGGACTGGAATAGCCGCCAGCTGGCCGAGCCCGTGGCGGCGCCGCGCTTTCGCGTCTGGCGCTATGCCGCACCGACCATCGTGCTGGGCTGCTCGCAGCGCGCCTTATTGGCCAGCATGGCGCCCCGGCAGCCCCAGGGGCTGCTGCAGCGCCCGTCGGGCGGCGGTGCCGTGCTGACGGGGCCATGGCTGGTGGGCGTGTCCGTGGTGCTGCCGCCCGAGCACCCGTGGGTGGGCCAGAGCCTGGTGGACAGCTACCGCCCGCTGGGTTTGCTGCATGCCGCCGTTCTGGCCGACATGGGCGTGTCGGCGCGGGCCTTGCCGGCCAGCGAGGTGGCCGGCGCCAATGCGCGCATGGGCCCGGTGGTGGACTGGGCCTGCTATGGCAGCCTGGCGCCGTGGGAACTGGTGGACGAACAGGGGCGCAAGCTGGTCGGCCTGGCGCAGCGGCGCCAGCGCCATGGCGTCTTGCTGGTGGCGGGCACGCTGGGCACCGCGCCCGACTGGCCGCTGCTGTGCCACGCCGTGGGGCAGCCGCAAGACGTGTCGGCGCTGCGCAGCCGCACCGTCTCGTGCGCGGAACTGGCCGACCGGCCCTTCAGCAACGCAGCGCTGGCCCTGCGCCTGCAGCAGGCCCTGGAGTGCGCATTGCCCGGCGCTGCACAGCAGCCCTGAGCCGGGCCTTCAATTCACATACAAACAGTGCTCTAACGCTTACTGGTCAATCGCTGACAGCTCACCATTCGATAGCAATCAGCGGTGGCTCAAGCGCCGCACGGCCCAGTCACCCAGGCTCTGGATGGCCTGCACGAAGAAGCTCAGCACCACCACCACGGCGAGCATGGCGTCGGGCAAAAAGCACTGGTAGCCTGGGCAATTTCCAGAAAGACGCACAAGCCGGTAGGCAGGTTCCGTTTTTTCTGCCATTCTGGGCGCTTGGGCCGAGCCAAGCGCAGGCAGGCCCCATTCGGTGAAGGAAAAGCCCACCATGCCGCTCCCCCAGCCATCCCGCCCCGAGCCACCACCCACAGCGCCCCAGCCGCCCTGGCAGTGGAACCCCAGCAAGCTGTGGCTGGTGATCCTGGCGCTGACGGCACTGTTCTGGCTGCGCGACCTCTGGGTCACCTCCCACCAGGTGCAGCCCATACCGTACAGCGAGTTTCTGCAGCACCTGAAAGCCGGCCAGTTGCAATCCATCTCGATCAGCAGCCAGTTCATCGAGGGCCAACTCAAGACCCCGCAGGCCGATGGGCGCACGCGCATCGTCACGACGCGCGTTGACCCGGCCCTCGCCCAGGAGTTGTCTGCCTACGACGTGCGCTTTGAAGGCGTGGTGGAGAACAAACTGCTGAGCGAGCTGCTGTCCTGGGTGGTGCCGGGCCTGATGCTGCTGGCCCTGTGGAGCTTCATCGGCCGGCGCCTTGCCGCACAAGGCGGCATGGGCGGTCTGCTGTCCGTCGGTAAGAGCCGCGCCAAGCTGCATTCGGAAACCGACGTGAAGGTCAGCTTCGACGACGTGGCGGGGGTGGACGAGGCCAAGGCGGAGCTGCGCGAATCGGTGGAGTTCCTGAAAAACCCCAAGGACTACGGCCGGCTGGGCGCGCACATGCCCAAGGGCATTTTGCTGGTGGGCCCGCCGGGCACGGGCAAGACGCTGCTGGCACGCGCCATGGCCGGCGAGGCCGGCGTACCCTTCTTCAGCATCACGGGCTCCGAGTTCGTCGAGATGTTCGTGGGGGTCGGTGCGGCGCGCGTGCGCGACATGTTCGAGCAGGCCCGCGCCTCGGCGCCTTGCATCATCTTCATTGACGAGCTGGACGCCCTGGGCCGGGCGCGCGGCGTGGGCCCGATCTCGGGGGGCCACGACGAGAAGGAACAGACGCTGAACCAGCTGCTGGCCGAAATGGACGGCTTCGACACCAGTGCGGGCGTGGTGATTCTGGCGGCGACCAACCGCCCCGAGGTGCTCGACCCGGCCCTGCTGCGGGCCGGCCGCTTCGACCGCCAGGTGCTGGTCGACCGGCCCGACCGCAAAGGCCGTGTCGATGTGCTGCGCGTGCACCTCAAGAAAGTGCACCTCGGCGGCGATGTCGACCCCGACGCGGTGGCCGCGCTGACGCCGGGCTTTGCCGGCGCCGACCTGGCCAACCTGGTCAACGAAGCGGCCTTGCTGGCCACGCGGCGCGGCGCCAACGCCGTGGCCATGGCCGACTTCACCGCCGCCGTGGAGCGCATCGTCGCCGGCCTGGAGCGCCACCAGCGCGTGCTCGGCGACAAGGAGCGGCGCACCGTGGCCGTGCACGAAATGGGCCATGCGCTGGTGGCCATGGCGCTGCCGGGCACCGACCCGGTGCACAAAATCTCCATCATCCCGCGCGGCATCGGCGCGCTGGGCTACACCTTGCAGCGCCCCAGCGAGGACCGCTACCTGGCCAGCGCGAGCGAGCTGCGCAACCGCCTGGCGGTGCTCATGGGCGGGCGCGCGGCCGAAGCCCTGGTGATAGGCGAAGTGTCCACGGGCGCGGCCGACGACCTGGTCAAGGCCACCGACATCGCGCACGACATGGTCGCGCGCTACGGCATGTCGCCCGAAGTCGGCCAGGTGGTCTACGAGCGCCAGCAGCCGCGCTTTCTCGACCTGCCCGAAGGCATGGCGCTGGAGCGCGGCCTGTCGGACGACACATCGCGGCGCATCGACATGGCCGTGCGCGCCCTGGTGGACGAGGCCTTTGCCCGCGCCAGCGCGGTGCTGACCGAGCGGCGCACGCTATTACAAGAAGGCGCCAACAAACTGCTGGCGCAGGAAACGCTCACCGAAGCCGACCTGCTGCCCCTGGCCGAAACCGCACGGAGCGGGCCTGCGGCGTGATGCCGTGCCGGCGTGATTGACTTCTGCCGCCGTGTTGCCGACACTGGCCTGATCGCCGCCCTGGAGCGGCCGCCATTCGGAGGTTGCCATGCACCCATCTGCGGAAGTCCGAAGTTGTCTTTACGACCAGGCCGAACTGGATGCGGTGCTGCAAGCCATGGCGAGCCAGGTCGCAGCCCAGCTGCAACCGCAGCAACGCCTGGCCGTGATCGGCATTCTGCGGCGCGGCGCGCCGCTGGCCCAGCGCCTGACCGATCTGCTGGTGCAGCGCCACGGCATGGCCCCGCCGCTGCGGCTGGACCTTTCCGTCAAGCGCTATGCCGACGACCTCACCCTGCTCTACCCCGAGACCCGGCTCGATGAACCGGCCGGCCATGCCGAGCTGGACCTCTCCGAGCACAGCCTGCTCGTGGTGGACGATGTGCTGTACACCGGCCATTCGCTGTTGCGCGTGCTGCAGTACCTGGCGCGCAAGCAGCCGCAGCAGATCCGGGTCGCAGTCCTGGTGGACCGCTGCGTCGCACGCCTGCCGGTGCATGCCGATGTGGTGGGGGTGTGGCTGCAAGTCGCTCCCGGCAGCATCATCGATTGCCATGTACCGCCGTATGAAACGGATTTCCAGATCGATCTGGTGCAACCCGGGCGTGCGCCATGAATCCCCCGGACTGCCCCCATCTGTTCCGCGACCGTGCCGACGCCGCCCACCGGCTGGCAGAGCGGCTGCAGGCCTATCGCGGCACAAAGCCGCTGGTGCTGGCCATACCGCGCGGTGCGGTGCCCATGGCCAAATCCCTGGCGGCGGCGCTGCAGGGTGACTTCGATGTGGTGCTGGTGCGCAAGCTGCGCGCCCCCTACGAGCCCGAATTGGCCATCGGCTCGGTCGACGAGAGCGGCTGGGTCTATGTATCGCCCTACGCCGCTTCGGCCGGTGCCGACCAGGACTACATCGCCGCCGAAAAGCACCGGCAAATGGAGGTCATCCGCCAGCGGCGGGTGCAGTACACGCCGATTCGCCCGCCCCTGGACCCCGCGGGCCGCACCGTCATCGTGGTGGACGACGGGCTCGCCACCGGCGCCACCATGGTCGCCGCCTTGCACGGCTTGCGCCAGCGCCATCCCGCCAAGCTGGTCTGCGCCGTGCCGGTGTCGTCGCCGGAAGCGCTCACCATGGTCCGCCCCCTGGCCGACGAGGTGCTGTGCCTGCAGGCACCCGCCGACTTCCAGGCCGTGGGCCAGTTCTACCGGGACTTTGCCCAGGTCGAGGACGACGAGGTGATCGCCCTGCTCCGCCCCTGAAGGCCCGCCCCGCTCAAGCAGCCGCTGCAGGCGGCAGATATTGCGCGAACCAGTCGGCGGCCTGCCGCGCCACTTCCTCCAGGGTGCCCGGCTCCTCGAACAAATGGGTGGCGCCCGGTACCACGCTCAGGCGGTGCGGGCAGCGCATATGCGCCGCCGCCTGCCGGTTGAGCTCCAGCACCTCTTCGTCGCGGCTGCCCACCAGCAACAGGGTCGGGCAGCCCACACGCGCCAGCGCCTCGGGTCCCGCCAGGTCGGGTCGCCCGCCGCGCGACACCACGGCCCGGATGGCCTGACCCTCTGCGGCGGCGGCCATCAGGGCGGCGGCCGCCCCGGTGCTGGCGCCGAAGTAGCCCAGGGGCAGCGACTGGGTGAGCGGCTGCCGGCCCAGCCAGCACGTCGCCGCGCGCAGCCGCTGCATCAACAGGGGGATATCGAAGCGGGTGCGGTAGTCCTGGTCCTCCTCGGGCGTGAGCAGATCGAGCAGCAAGCTGCCCACGCCACGCGCGTGCAGCACCCCGGCCACGTAGTTGTTGCGCGGGCTGTGCCGGCTGCTGCCGCTGCCATGGGCGAACAACACCAGCCCGATGGGCGCGGTGGGCAGCGCCAGCAGGCCCTCGATATAGACCTGGTCCACGGGAATGCGCACCAGTTGTTCCAGCGGTTTCAACGGCGATGCCATCGATGCCTCCTGTGAGAATTTCGCGGGCTCAGGCCATGCGCAGCACCGCCGCACCCTGCAGCGCGCCCTGGCGCAACTGCTCCAGCGCTTCGTTGGCCTGCTCCAGCGCAAACACCGTGACCTCGGTGCGCAGCGGCGCCTGCCGGACCGCCTCGAAAAACGCGAGCCCGTCGGCGCGCGTCAGATTGGCCACGGAGCGGATGCTGCGCTCGCCCCACAGCCAGGCGTAGGGGAAGCCGGGGATGTCGCTCATGTGGATGCCCGCGCAGACCACGCAGCCGCCTTTGTCGAGGTGCCGCAGGGCGATGGGCACCAGCGGGCCTGCGGGGGCGAAGATCAGGGCGGCGTCCAGCGGCTGCGGCGGGGCTTCGTCGGTTCCCCCGGCCCAGTTCGCGCTCAGGCTGCGCGCGAATGCCTGGCTGGCGCCATCGCCCGGACGGGTGAAGGCAAAGACTTCGCGGCCCTGGGCGCGCGCCAGCTGGGTGATGAGGTGTGCAGCCGCGCCAAAGCCGTAGACACCGAGCCGGCGCGGATCGCCGGCCAGGCGCAGCGCCCGGTAGCCGATGAGGCCAGCGCACAGCAGCGGCGCCAGATGCTCGGCCGCCGGCGCCTCGGGCAGGGCCAGGCAATAGCGCGCATCGGCCAGCGTGTACTCGGCATAACCGCCGTTCAACTGGTAGCCCGTGAACCGGGCCCGCTCGCACAGGTTCTCGCGGCCGCTGGTGCAAAAGCGGCATTGGCCGCAAGTCCAACCCAGCCAGGGCACGCCCACGCGCTGGCCCAGGCGCCAGCCCTGCACACCGGGCCCCAGGCCTGCGACCCGGGCCACGATCTCGTGGCCCGGCACCACGGGCAACACCGGGTCGGGCAGCTCGCCATCGCGCAGATGCAGATCGGTGCGGCAGACGCCGCAGGCCTCGACGGCCAGCAGCAACTGGCCCGCCTGCGGCACGGGCATGGGCAACTCGGTCAGCCGCAGGGGCTGGCCCGTTTGCTCCAGCACCATGGCGCGCATGGTCACAGGCCCGGTCATGGTGGTCACCCGCGGCGTTTCAAAGCTGGAAGTCGCTGTGCAGGCGCTGCGCAAGTTCTTGCAGACCCAGGCTGGTCAGGTCCAGCGCATGGCTGTCCGCCACCCGTTGGCGGGACCCACTGTCCAGGTGCGCCAGCAACTCGCCCAGAAAGGGGTTGGAGGCGAACACCACGATGCTTCCGACACGCTGCTCGGCGACCGCCGCGCCGACGGCATCGGCAATCTGCTGCGCAAAGATGCGGCGTTCATGCTCCTGGGGACTGCTGCGCGGCGCCAGGCCCGAGCGGCCGGCGTTCGCATGCCCGGCCGGCTCATGGCCGGCACTGGCGCCGTGCAAGCGGCTTTGCGGATGCAGCAAGCACTCCACTTCCGTCCAGCGCCCTGGTTTGGTGGAGTCCTGCTCCAGCACACGGGCTTTCGAACCATTGGCCACTACCGCCCAGACTGGTTTTTCCATGGTGC